>JANLYJ010000371.1:0-3618 GCA_031365555.1 Gemmatimonadaceae bacterium
CCCGCTCACCGGGCTACGCGGAGCGTTGCCTCGTAGATCAAGCGGGTTCCGAACCGGAGACTCTCAACGGGCACCCGCTCGTCGTGACCGTGCATCCGCTCCTCGTCCGCCTGCTCCATCGGGAATGGCAATATCCCGTACGCCTTCACCCCTAACCTTCTCAGCCGTGCTGAGTCCGTGACACCGGTACTTAGGTAGGGTACAACCGTGATCTCCGGACGAATCGAACGTGTGCTCTCCGCAATGGCAGCAAACATCTCCGAATCGGGATCGGAAGCAGGTGCCTCTTCGCCGCGCTGGCTTACCTGAATGTCAATTTCCGGGTCGCCAATGAGATTCCGCAGGCGAAGTACGACATCATCAACCGATTCGCCGGGCAGCGTTCGAACGTTGAAGGCAGCGCTGGCAGAAGCAGGAATCACGTTGTGTCTGAGTCCTCCGGTTAGCATGGTGGCAGAAATTCCGTTTCGCAAAACCGCGTTGAACACCGGAATTCTGGAGATGATCGCCGCGCCTTCGTCCCGCTTGGCCGCGTCGTCTGCAACAAGGGAACGCATCGCGGCAGCTTCAGTTGGATCAGGCCACACGGCTGCAAGATCTCCGAAAAACCTGCGCGTAATCGCCGTCAGCAGGAGCGGCTCGACATGATCGGCCATCCTTGCAACTGCACGCGCCAGGCGAAAAATCGCGTTGCCGGCCAGAGGGATTGCTGCATGACCGGCAGGTCCGTTTGCACTCACGGTTAGTACGTGTGACACTTTTTCCGCGCTTTGCACGGCGAGGTAGGTTTTTCCGCCCGCAATAATTCGCGTCCGGCCACCCTCGTTGAGGGCGTACTCTGCATCTACCAGCTCGGGATGCTGGTCGATGATCCAACCCATTCCCCAGTCACCGCCCGCCTCTTCGTCCGATGTTGCAACGAAAAGAACATCCCGGTCGAGGAGCCTTCCACTCTCGCGCACAAATGCGCTCAGCTCGATAATCGCCGTGAGATTCGCCGCGAGCATTCCCTTATCATCGATTGCTCCCCTGCCGTACACGTAGCCATCCCGCAGCTCCCCTGCGAATGGATCGCACGACCATTTGTCTCGCTCAACACCAACCACATCCATGTGTGCCAGGAGAATCACAGGTCTTTTCTTTCCAGTACCTCTCAGCCGGCCGAATAGCGCCGCGCGGTTTGGCGCAGGCTCGAGCAGCGTGGTTTCAATTCCGGCCTGCTTCATCTCCTGCTCGAGATAGATCGCGAGTGGCATTTCATTCCCCGGCGGATTCGTTGTGTCGAACCGCAGGAGAGTCTGTAACCGTGCTACAGTTTCGGAACCGATTTCATCCCAGTCAGGCGCCAAGAAGTTTCTCGATTTTTCTAATGAGTGGATTGAACGAAAGCGACCCGCCCGCTCTCACAGCGATTTCGTCAGCAGTCTCGCGCTGACCTTCAGCGAGAAGCTCGCGCACAAGCCATGGACCTGCACTCGGGTTCCTGAACCAGTCAACGTCAAACTGATTTACGAGCGACTCGTCGACAACAGACTGCAATTGCCACGCGCGGAGATATCGGGCCGAGTAGAAGCGCGGATCCAGATCGATAAACGCATCCACTGGACGGTAGCTGAAGCTCGTTGCTCCAGTCAGCGTCTCTGCGTACAAGTCCGGGAGCTGCCTCCAGTCCAGGTCGCCCGCATAAACCTGAACTTCGTACAGCAGCTTCGCGCAATACCGCCGCAGAAAATGGAGCTCCTCAAATCCCGCCGCCCGCAGAAACTCGTCTACATGCGTTTCACCAAGCCCGCTGTAGCGCAGCAGCCAGCCGCGGTCCTGCATCCGGTGATCCATGAGCATCGCATACGCTTCGGTAACCGAATTGTCGCCCAGCCACCGGAATTCGAACGAGTAATCCCGCCGCGCGTATGCGAAGTGAAGCGCATGTCCCAGCTCGTGCAGGAATGTCGTGTAGTCCGACTGTCCGCCGTGCGGCCTCAGCACCAGGTAGACCTCATCCGGGACGCGCACAGGTGAGCAGAACGCACGCGATCGCTTCCCGGGACGCTCGCCTACATCGAAGATGACCCGCCCGTTGGCGGTCGCGTCGATGCCCATATCACTCATCTGGGCACGGATGGTTTCCTCCATTGTCTTGCCGGGAAACGCTCCGTCGAACTCGGACGCGCGCAGCAGCGCTATTGCATCGGAACGCGTGGCCTCGCTCACGGTCAGCCCCAACGATTTCTTGAGAACCGCGGGAAGAACATCTCTCCACATTCCTTCGGTATCACGAAGGAATGCCTCGCATTCAGTTGCGAGAGCCCTGAGCGAAATTCCGGAAAGTGCGTCGAACGTAGCATTGTACCCGGGAGCAATCTCGAGGTCTTCGATTATTTCCTTCTCGCGCTGCAAACGCTCCAGCCTTAGAGGAGCGTGTTCCTTCTCTGCCAGAGCTGCGCGTGCATCGTCGATCGCCAACCTGCGTTCGCGATCCTTGCTGTTGCCAATTTCAATTGGTGCGGCCTGATAGGATATCTCTTCATTGAAGCTTGTTCGAAGAACAGCACTTCCCTCCCACTCGATCTCGCGCTCGTCCAGCGCTGCAAGCTGGCGCGAAGCCTCGGATTCTACCTGCCACTCGAGCAGTGCGCGCGCAGATCTGTGGGCATCGGTGCCGGGTCTGGCCGCTCGAAAACTCTCGAGTGTAAGTCCGAGCGTCTCCTCATTGAGAACATCCCGGTACTTCTTGTAAATGGATTGGAGATCCGCCGAGGCCTTGAGGCCGGAGTAGGCGAGATACCCTTCTCTCGAAATTTCTTCAGTGAATGCCTGACCGCGTTCTCGCAGCCGGTCCAGGCCGTCGCCGCTCACGTGATGAGCTTGCCGCTTATGAATTCACCAACACGTGAAGCATCCATGCGATCCTGAACGAGGGTGTCGCGAAATCTCACAGTGACAGTTCCGTTCGTGAGAGACTCCCCATCTACCGTAACACAGAATGGAGTACCGATCTCATCCTGCCGGCGATATCTCCGTCCAATCGCACCGCTGTCGTCATAGAAAACGGGGAAAGATTTGCGTAGCTCACTGGTGATTTTCTTTGCCATCTCCGGCATGCCGTCTTTTTTTACGAGCGGGAAAATTCCGGCCTTGATGGGGGCGATCGACGGATGCAGTCCCAGCACAGTCCGGCCTTCGTCTTCGCCCTGCACCCTTTCTTCACGGTAAGCATTTACAAGGACCGCGAGCGCCGTGCGGTCCGCGCCCACTGAAGTCTCGATCACGTAGGGCAGAAAGCGCGTGTTCGTCGGCTGGTCGAAGTACTCGAGCTTCTTCTTCGAGAATTCCTGGTGCTGGGTGAGATCGAAGTCCCCGCGATTGTGCACACCTTCAATTTCCTGAAAGCCAAGCGTTCCGCCGAAATCGAACTGCACATCGAACGCGCCGCGTGCATAGTGAGCCAGCTCGGCCGCCGTGTGCTGATGAAACATCAGGCGGTCTTCAGCCAGTCCCAGCGCGCGATGCCACTCCATCCGCTGCGCTTTCCAGTACTCGAACCACTTGTCTGCGGTCGACGGCTCGACGAAGAACTGCATCTCCATCTGCTCGAATTCACGTGTACGAAAAATGAAG
>JANLYJ010000317.1:0-2388 GCA_031365555.1 Gemmatimonadaceae bacterium
GCGAAGTTGAGGAATATCGCGAAGGACGCTCGCCTCTGTTCATTCGCGCGGTAGTTTATGTCGAGCGGGAGAGTCAGAAAGGAATGGTTGTTGGCTCCCGCGGGTCGATGATCAAGAAAATCGGGGAGAATTCCCGCAAGAAGATCGAGTCGTTCGTTGGCGAAAAGATCTATCTGGAGCTGCAGGTCAAGGTTCTCGAAAACTGGCGCAAGAAAGCAGGGAGTCTCCAGAGATTCGGATACCACGTGCCGAAAGGTGAAAAGAAATGAGCCTGTCCCCACAACTGCTGGAAATACTGGTCTGCCCGAAGTGCAAAGGACAGCTGGATTACAAAGAGGACGAGTCGAGTCTGGTATGCCCGGCGTGCAAGCTGCGTTATCCGGTTCGCGATGACATCCCGATCATGCTCCTGGATGAGGCGACTCCGCTTTAGTTGTCTCGCAGTCGCTGCGCTGTTCCTGATATCGGGAGCGGGCGCTGCGCAGACTGCGGGCGACGCATCCGGCACTGCTTTTCTTCTCCTGCCGATCGGAGCCCGCGCCGTTGGCATGGGTCAGGCCGTCGTTGCAGATGATACCGGCACTGAAGCGGTGTGGTGGAACCCTGCGGCATTGGCGCGGAGTACGAAGCGCGAGGCTGCGATTCACCATTCGCAGACGGTGGTTGCAACGGGCGATGCGATTACGTACATGGCGCCGTCGCGGATTGGAACGCTCGCGATCTCTCTCGATGTGCTGAATTTCGGGGACCAGCAGGTCACCGATGAACAAGGTCCTGTCGGCGTGATCCTTCCGCGAAACCTTGTAGTAGCTGGCTCGTGGGCGCGCGCGATAGGAACCAGGTTCAGCGGCGGAATCAGCTACAAACTCATTCAGTTTCGTGTGGACTGCTCGGGGCAGTGCGCGAACGTTGCCACCTTCGCTGCAAGTGCAAATGCGGTGGACGCGGGCGTCCAGTACAAGCTCCCCGGTGCCGCACCAATGACATTTGGAATTGCTGTGCGCAACCTTGGATCCCGCCTCAAGGTCGATGAACGGTCAGAACCCGACCCACTCCCAACTCGAATCGAAGCAGGATTTTCTTATCCTGTTGCAGTGATTGCGAAGTATGTGAGTGACATCGATATGAGGCTCGACGCGTCTGTGAATGCGGACAGGAATTTCGGCGAGCCGGCAGCACGTTTTGGCGCCGACGTTGTGTGGCAGCACCAGGTCCATCTGCGCGGTGGATATGCGGCTCGCGAAAGTAATGGCGCAGGCGCTGCTCTCGGATTCGGACTCGTGGCAGGGAAGCTCGAGTTCGACATTGCGCGCAGCTTCGGCGGTCTCTCGTCTGACGCAGGCCAGCCCCCAACATACTTCTCTCTCCGCTACCTCTTTTGAAATACCTGTACGCACTGCTGATTTTCGTTCCGATCACCATCGCGGCGAAAGTTCTTGGCGCCAATGAAACGCTGATTTTTCTTTTTGCTGCGATGGCAATCCTTCCGCTGTCTGGATTGCTGGGGGCCGCTACGGAAGAAGTAGCGGGTTACACGGGGCCAACTATTGGTGGTCTCCTCAATGCGACGCTCGGAAATTTCGCGGAGCTGGTGATCGCGGCGATGGCATTGCGCGCCGGCCTCATCGATCTCGTAAAGGCTTCGATCACGGGATCGATCCTCGGCAATCTTCTGCTGGTGCTCGGCGCTTCGCAGCTTGCGGGGGGACTCAAGTTCAAAACCCAGAGGTTCAACCCAAATCTCGCCGGCCTCAGCGCGACATTGCTCGTTGTGACAGTGATCGGTCTGGTAGTGCCTGCTGTATTCGACATCCTGCATCATGATCCACTGCACACGAAAACACAGGCAATCTCCTATTGGGTAGCCGGAATTCTCATACTCGGATACTTGCTGTCACTTTTGTATTCGATGGGCACCCACAAGTCCGCCTTCGGCGAAGGTGGTGACGTTGCGATTGGGGAATCCAAGCCGCACTGGACGCTGAAGAAGTCGATAATCGTCCTGATCGTCGCTGCTACTGCAATTGGTGTGATGTCTGAGATGCTCGTTGGCGCCACGGAGCACGCAGTGGCATCGCTGGGCATGTCGGAAATCTTCGTTGGATTGATCCTCATTCCAATTATCGGTAACGCAGCGGAGCACAGCTCCGCGGTGATGATGGCGTTGAAGAATCGCATGGACCTGGCCGTCAGTATTGCTGTCGGATCGAGTATCCAGGTGGCGTTGCTGATAGCGCCCCTGCTCGTCCTTCTAGGTGCCGCCATGGGGGTTCCCATGAACCTGGCCTTCAGGCCGATGGAGGTTGCAAGCGTCGTTCTTGCCGTGGGCGTGTCATCGTCGGTGATACGGGATGCTGAATCCAACTGGCTGGAGGGAGCTTTCCTCTT
>JANLYJ010000444.1:0-2345 GCA_031365555.1 Gemmatimonadaceae bacterium
CGCTTGGCGCGACGGCGCTCCGGGCAATCACCGGCCGCTCCGCCTCCAGAGCCCGATTTAGTACGCCCTCAACTCGCCACGCCACCTCGGCCATATCGGTCAGCCCGACCATTCGCCCGCTGCCTTTGAGTGTGTGAAAGGCTCTTCGCACATCGGTGAGAATTTCTCGCTGGTCGTGGTTGACAACAAGCTCGTCATGTTGCATACGCACAGAAGCAATGACATCAACAGCTTCTTCCACAAAAATTTCGAGAAGTGCGGTGTCCTGGACCTCTTGTCTCGACGCAACTAACCGTGAGGTTGCGGTGGACGTGGGTGGGAGTCGAATACTGCCACCGACGACGGCAGAGACCGCAGCAGAAAACTCATCGACCCGGATGACTGGTCCGTCCAGCAGGCGCAATGCTTCGTTCGAAGCGTCGGACAAGCCCGAATTCGACAGCAGTTCCGCATCCTGACGTACGCCTTGGAGTGTCGAACGAACTTGCTCCCGGAGCTCAAGTCGTTCGGGCTGGTCGGTCATCGCTCGTGCCAGCGGTCTCAGCATGCGCTGTCGCTCGGCGATAGAAGCCTCTACGCTGTCGTCGCCTTCGGCTGCTTCGGGTTCAATTTCGCCATGCAATCTTCGCGTCAAACTGGCGAGAATGGAGCCTGCGTCCTGATCGCGGCGTTCCCGCACATCCACGTAAAAGCTCAATCCCGCAAGAATGTCAGCCAGGGAATCAATCTCAGACGCGCTTGGTGAGCCGTCGCGGCGAGTCAACTCAATCAGGCGATCGGATGTGTGGGTCAACAGCTCATTGGCATCGTTCCATCCGAGCATTCGCATAGCCCCCGAAACTTGACCGAGCAAAGCGGGTACTGGCTTCAACTCATCGATTGCAGACCGGTCACGGAATACCGCGTCTAGCGCCTGCTCGACGGATCGCATATTGCTGCGAATTTCCCTCGCCACCTGCGCAATAGTCTGCTTCTCTTGTGCCAGGCGCGTTAACGAGTTCGCCTCCAATTCAGCGCGTAGCTCGTCTGGAATGGGCGAATTGGACACGGCGTACGCGAGACGCTGCACTGCGCGATCAACCTGGGTTCGAAACGATGTCGGCAAAGCGGCGACGTGCTCCAGGGCTGTTTCGAGCAAAATTAGGCTGGTTGCGAACTCGATCGACAAATCGTCAGTTACAGACTTTGCGTCGACGACCGACGCGGCCGCGCTGGCGATGCTCCGTCCGAGACTTGAAAAATCCGCCATCTGCAAAGCATCGCACGCGACCGGAAGTTCGGCGGCACTCTCTCGAAGGCGGATGAGTGCGTTGCTGCGACCCGAACTTAAGCTTGTCCAGGCGTCCTTGCAGCGTCCAAGCACCGACAGCAGCGTGTTGACGGCCGGCTGCAGCGCAACAACATCGGTGTCTCGTGGAATCCGTTTGGGCACCAACACGCCCAGGTCGTAGAGTGCCTTGACAGCATCTACATGCGGATGTCCACCCTGCGCACGAGCCACGTGGTACAAAACCTCGCGCCGGAGCCGGTCCGCGACTCGAGTTGAGCCTTCGACAAATCGTCGAACCTGCAAATCGACGCGCGCCATCAGCTGCTTCAAGGCGGTTGACGATTCCAGTAGCCCGCTATGGGCTGCCTCGAGCAGTGCGTGCGTCGCCCACCAGAATGAACGCTGTGAAGGCAGCGGATAGGCGGATTCGATCTCCTTAATCGCGGAGCGCATTTGATCGAGGCCTGCATCATTGCCTCGTAACCATTGCAGCAATCCACGCTGAAAATCACGACGCTGCCGGAGGAGGAAGGCCGGCATGCGAGACGGGTCTGGCGGCGAAGCATTTGGTACTTTCGTCGGCCGCCTGGACAGGTCAGGGAAAAATAGATCGGCGGGGCCAAATTTCGAGCGCCGGAGTTTGCCCAGCGACAAGTACTCGGAGATAAATCGAAGCGGCACGGGAGGCGCACCACTTGCCATCTCCTTAAGGTGGGAGAGAAGGCGCCTGCAGCCACGGTCAACAAGGTCAAGCGCCTCTAGCGGCACGACATCGATTTCGAGCGCGAAGTGCCGTTCAAACTCTTGCGTCAGGACGGCCAGTCCCTCGATGCCGACGAGCTCAAAAGCCCCGGTGACCTGATGCAGATCACGTCTAACCGCGTCAAGCAAAACGGGCGTCGTCGACGACCGTAACTGGTCAATCGAGTCCAGCACGCGGAATAGTGCGTTGTCAATTTCGGCCTTTACCCACGTGATGGGGCCGCTGTCTAACTCGAGCGGAATATCAATCGCCACGGTGCTCGTACTCCAGCCTGGTTACACCTTGAAGCCCGCGACGGAGCCGCGGAGCGTT
>JANLYJ010000485.1:0-4243 GCA_031365555.1 Gemmatimonadaceae bacterium
TGAGCGTCAAAATTGGGTCCGGGTGACCTTTCGACGGTGCTTAAAGACATTCCACTTCAATCCGATCCGCGGCTTCTTGTAGGACGAGAGTCGTTCGATGATGCGGGGGTATTTCTTGTTGCCCCTGATCTCGCTCTTGTACAAACGGTGGATTTTTTTCCGCCAATCGTGGACGATCCGTACACTTTCGGTCAGATCGCAGCCTCCAACGCACTGAGTGATGTGTACGCGATGGGAGGGCAGCCCCTCACGGCTTTGAGCATCGTCGCATTTCCAACCGCTGACCTGCCTCTTGGAGTGCTGACTGACATCCTGCGCGGCGGACAGGACAAAGTGCATGAGGCGGGAGCGCACATCGTCGGCGGTCACAGTGTGGTTGATTCGGAGCTGAAGTACGGGCTCGCTGTCACTGGTCGTGCACACCCTGATTTCCTGCTGACGAACAAGAATGCGAAGGTCGGGGACCTGTTGATCCTCACCAAACCCATTGGCACTGGAGCGCTCACCACTGCGGCAAAGAAGGGCCTTGTTGACGACGCAGCACTCGAGCCGGCAATCGAGTCCATGCTCAAGCTGAATGGAAACGCGAGCCGTGCGGCGCTATCCGTGAATTCAAAGTGCGCTACCGACATCACAGGTTTCGGGCTGCTTGGACACGCCCTGCATATTGCACGAGGGAGCAATGTGACGATCGAGTTCGATTCGTCTTCAATTCCATTTCTTCCCGGCGCGATTGAGGCCGTTCGCGCGGGCGCAGTGCCTGATGGAGCTAAACGGAATCGCGCGTTCGTAGAGGAGTTTGTGAGCTGGGACGGTGTGAGCGAAGATGTCAAGCTGCTGCTAGTCGACCCTCAGACTTCCGGTGGCCTGCTCGTTGCCGTTTCTCCAGACCGTGCTGATAAATTCGTTGCGCGTGTTGAAGGTGCTGCCATCGTGGGCAAAGTTGTCGAAAAGTCCGGCGAGTTTCTTCGTGTCCGTTAATGTGCATGGGGGTGGATGTGGCCTGGTGGCTGCCCCAGTCTTCAAAACTGGTGTGACCCGGCAAAGTCGGGTTTGGTGGGTTCGATTCCCACACTCTCCCGCCATTGCACTCTCACTTGTTTTGCTCGCATCGGCTGCCTCTGCACAAAGCACCGATAGCGTGCGCGCAGGAGTGAAAGCCCCTACTGTCACCGCCAAGCCGGTTGACCCTGCTCTCGTACCACCGCTTACTCCGCGACGAGCGTTCCTCATGTCGCTGCTGATCCCGGGTTACTCGCAGCTTAGACTGCAGCGTCCAAACGGTGCCGCACTCTTCGGGGCTGCAGAGATTGTTTCGATCGGAATGGCCCGAAAGTCAGCACTCGATCTTCGTGAAGCGCGCCGAGGCGCCCGTGACAGCGTCGTACTCACCTGGCAGATCGATTCGAAGACGGGCGGCGTTCTCATAGACACAATCACTGGCAAGCCGAAGCCCGCAACCTATGAGCGGAACCGGAACACCCCAGAGCGAATCGCTGCGCGGCGCACGCACTATGAGGACTGGATTGCTGCTATTCTGTTCAACCACCTCATCGCCGCCGCGGACGCCTATGTCGCAGCCAACCTGTGGGACTTTCCCGTGAACGTGAAGGGCGGGATTAGTGCACAGCGTTCCGCACAGGTGTTCGCGACCCTTCAGTGGTAGCAGAATCGTCAGCGCCAATTGGCGTTTTCGATTCTGGGATCGGCGGACTCACTGTTTTCAGGGAGCTGATCCGTCGTCTCCCCAACGAAAGCATCATCTACTTTGGCGACACGGCCCGTGTGCCATATGGCCCAAAGAGTCCCGACACTGTTCTAAGGTATAGCCAGGAGATCGCCGCCTTCCTGGAGAAGCAGGGAATCAAGGCGCTCGTCGTAGCCTGCAACACAGCAACCGCGCACGCAGTACCGGCCCTGCGCGCAGAAATGAAGATTCCAGTAATCGGAGTCATTGATCCCGGTGCGCGAGCGGCAGCGCGCGCGACCAAATCCGGAAACATCGGGGTTATCGGAACGGCGGGCACTATCGCTTCGCGCGCCTACGAAACTGCCATTCTGAAAATTCTTCCAGACGGGCGGATTAGCGCGGCAGCCTGCCCGCTCTTTGTTCCCCTGGTAGAAGAGGGCTGGCTGGAAACCGAAGCGACACTCCTAATTGCCCGGGAGTACCTCACGCCTTTGCGCGATGCGCAGATAGACACGCTCGTACTTGGATGCACTCACTATCCGCATCTCAAACGCGTCATTGGAACTGTGATAGGCCGCGAGGTGCGTCTCATCGACAGCGCTGAGGAGACGGCAGCTGAAACTGCCCAGGTCTTGGCTGAGCAAGGCCTGCTCACTGCGCAGACCAGCGGAGCGCGCTACAGGTTTATTGCTTCCGACGCCCCGGAAACTTTCCTCAGAGTCGGCCAGCGCTTCCTAGGCGCGGCGATCGAGCGAGTTGAGACAATTACCCTCGGCTGATCCATCTGCTTCGCGCAGCTCCACAACCGAGTCGCGAATCACGAGATAGGTAGGCGCGTCGAGCCACGACCCAGCGTTCCCAAAAATTCCGCCCGATGACGCCCGCTCCAGCGCTGCGACGTGCGAGTGTCCGAATACCAGAAGATCGACAGAAGCGTTCGCATTCAACCGGCTGATTGCGATCTGCCTGAGTCCCTCACCCCCGTCACGAGCACGGTAGCTGCGACTCGCTCCCGAGCTTCCCATTGCTATGCGAGTCGCTGTATCCGGATGGAATGCGCGGAGCACCTTGATTGCGAGCGGATTTCGCATCACCGGCCGAATCATGCGGTACCCGCGATCTTCCTGGTCGCGCAACCCGTCACCATGCTCGATGCGAACCTTCCAGTCGCCGACATTTCCATCCCACGCATCAGTGAAATATTCCACCCCGACGTCTTCGCGAAGAATCTCGCCACCCCAGCAGTCGTGGTTGCCAGCGACCCAGAGAATCTCGACTCCACTTTCCCGCAGGTCGGCAAGCGCGGCGACAACCCGGAACCCGGTGCGCGGAATTACAGACTTCCATTCGAACCAGAAGTCGAAGAGATCGCCGTTGATAATGAGCGAACCAGCGCGACCCGGCAGCGTCTTCAGGAAGTTCAGAAGACGGCGCTCAACATCGGGCGACGCCACGCCCAGATGCGTGTCGGAGATGATATATGCTGGAAGCTTTGGCACTCGCCAAAATACCCCCGCTGGACAACCTTTACAAACATTCGCGCGTCGGGCAATTTCGCCAGTAATGCCGATACCCGAACATTCGATCGAGCTCCGTGTCAGATACGCCGAGACGGACCAGATGCAGGTTGTCTATCACGCGAACTATCTGGTCTGGTGCGAGATAGGCAGAACCGAGCTTATGCGGGCAGTGGGGGCGCCGTATACCGAGGTGGAACATCAGGGCGTCCGGCTTGCCGTTACCGACGCATCACTCCGGTACCACGCTCCCGCCCGGTACGATGACCGAATCAGGGTGACAGCTTCGCTTGGCGAGGTTCGCTCCCGCACCGTCGAATTCAAATACCTTATCACTAACGCCGATACCGGTGCGCGCCTGGTGTCAGCCGCGACGACTCTCGCGGCGATCACGCACGAAGGCCGGCTTACTACTCTTCCAACCAAACTCCGCGAGCTTCTCACAAATGCGTCGAAATAGCTTCATTCTGCTGTGCGCTGGTTCCTTGCTTTCCTTCCAGGTGCAAGCGCAGGGATCATCGGGCTCACTCACTAAGGCGCAGGTCAACCTCTGGGGTCGGCTGCTGCAGATGACCGACGGCCGGAAGCTTGACACCGCACTCGTCCGTCAGGCGCTCAACTCGACCGTGCCTGCACTGCGCGCAAATGCGGCGCTCGCAATCGGCCAAGTGGGCCGCGCAGCCGGGTTGCCTGGGGTCGGGATCCTTCGTGCCTCGCTTTCCGACAGGGATCCAAACGTCGTCTCCAACGCAGCATACGCGCTTGGACTTCTCGGGGATTCAGCCGCGGTGGGACAACTGAGAAATCTGCTTTCCAGAACGCCGATTATTGGAATGAACGCGGCATGGTCACTGGGGACTATTGGACCCGTGGCGCGGCCCGCAATTCTTTCAGCGCTCGCTGATCGCACCATCGATGCGCGCACCAAGACGCAGGTTCTTCTCGCTGCTGCCAAACTCACTCCGGTTCCTGTCGAGGAGCTCAGGCCATACCTGGCGTCGGGCAACGCGTCGCACGTGTGGGCTGCGTCCTATGC
>JANLYJ010000070.1:0-3695 GCA_031365555.1 Gemmatimonadaceae bacterium
GCGGGCTCGAGCGGCTGGGTAAAGCTCGGCCAGCCAGTGCCCGAATCGTACTTGTCGTGCGAGCTGAATAGGGGCTCACCGGAGACGACATCCACATATATGCCTTCTTCGTGGTTGTCCCAGAACTGGTTGTGATATGGACGTTCGGTCGCATTCTTCCGCGTGACCGCGAACTGTTCGGGTGTAAGGACCTTCTTGAGTTCTTCGTCAGATTTTTTCACGTAGCGACGGGCCTGGGTTGTGGACGGCGTTTTGGACGGCGTTTTGGAGGACGTTGCGGGTAACTGCTGCGCAGCCGACGAATCTGGTGCACAACCGGATACGACGGCCAGAGCGACGCCCGAAAGCAGTGTCCGAATCAGTGTAGTTGTCATGGTAAGTTCTACACGGATTGGACTGGCGGGTTCCGGCTATGACCCCAAGCTCAGCAAAGTCTCTTGAGATGGGGCTAGTTGTCACAAAAAACAAAGGATTCAGCGTTCGCTATTCGTTCCTGTACCGGATTTTCGCAGTCAGAATCGCAAGGTTCAAAACGGCAACAGCCAAATTGGTGAGGATGATTGGCGTGTCGGAGATGAGTACTCCGTACCCTGCCCAGAGTGCGCCCGAGACGAGCAGCAACCCGACCATTCCATAAGAAAGATCCTTCGCACTTCGCGTCTTCCACGCCTTGATCACCTGGGGGATGAACGACACCACGGTTACAACTGAAGCGACAGGTCCTGCAATGGAAACAAGGTCAGTATTTGTCATATAGCGGGCTTATAGAGTGCAAATGATAAATCGCTCGCTGGTGGACATCAAATTGCCTTAGCAAAGGTATGAGTATCGACGAACAGCCCGGGCTTGCCCAAATGCGCTGCAGCATTGAGAAACGCATTGCGCCCTACTGTCAGGAATACTCTCCCGAAGAACTGACGGAACTCGTCGAGAAAATGGCCCGCATTCAATACAAGTATGAAAATGCGTTCCCCTACAAACCGGCCCGACTCATACAGCCGTAGGCAAACAAAATCCGGGTTGTGAAAGGATCTGTGACGCTACCGGCGAAACAGATACGACAGCTTCATGAAAAGCTGGGATCCCGTCTTGAGAGACTGATCCATTCGAACAACAGGGGCGTAGAACTCCTGCTCGCCTTCATTATACCCTACGTAGAGGAATGAAGCCGGCCCAAGCTCGTAACTAAAAAGTCCGCTGAACGCATTCCGGACCGTGCGGCGATACAGCGGGTTCGAGACAAGGCTACTGAACTGGTTGGAATGTTCTGCAATTATTCTCAAGCCCATCGCGCGCGCGAACTGATAAGTCCCCTGCATGCGCAAGATTCTCGCGTCGTCGAGAAGCGGATCGCCCCAATGGTCCACATGGGTGGAGCGTTGTCCGCGCAGCTCGATGCTGGCCTGCTGCACGGGGCGGAGCGTTGCGCGCAGATTGGCAACGTATCCTTTGCCTGCCCGAGGATTGGAGGGATCAACTATTTCCCGCCCACCGATGTACAGCGTACCACCGAATCCAAAGCGCCGTGCGGGCTCAGACTTGAAATCCATAAATGTTCCCGCTGCGTCCACAGGCCTTTCAAAAAGCGTCGCGCGCTGTAACCGGGGGACCAGAGTCAGCGATGTCTGCCGCTGGAACTGAAAGCTCATCCGCGGATTTATCTCGAAATCCAGGAGCCCGCCTCGGAATCGGTTGACGCGCTTCGCACTGACTCCTTCTTCGATGCGCTGAAGAATTTTGTTGTTAGGGTATTGTGTAAAATCGATCCTGCCCGAGAACTGTTCAACGCCGACGCGCGCGAACCGTCCGAGCTGATCACGGAAAAGCGAATCGGTGCCGCCTGCTGACAGATTGTACCCAAAGGAGTGGCCCGACCGGGAAACCTTCGCGCGGTAAAACCTTCCACTCCGGCTGACTCCGTCGAGGCGTTTGTTCTGCAAGGGCGCGAACGGAGACCGATCCGAGCTCCCGGCTCCCTCCCCAGAGAAAATGATCTGGCCGCGCCGCAGCGAAAAGTCACTGCTCAGAACTGTATTACTCGCATCAGACAGCCTGCGCCCGAGAACCGACACTGCCGCATAGGAATCAGCCAAAAGGTCCTTGCGCGCTCTGGCGGCCACGACATCAGCCTGGAACTGTTCCAGCGGCAGGAACCCGCTCGATTCGTAACCCTGATAGTAGAAATGCGCCGGTGAATGATCTCTCGCATACATGCCGGCGAGGGTCAACCCGTTCTGCTTGGACACGGCACGGAGCCCTGCATCCGGATCCACAATGGCGCGCGAATAAAAAATGCTTCCGAGCGAGCCGCGGTCTTCGTCACTGTAGCCGGACTCGAATGCGTCCCTTCCCTCGAGGAAAAACGGGCGGCGCTCGGACTGAAAAAGCGTAAAACGCTGGTTTGTCCGAATCTGGTCGTCGTCGGCCTCGACCTGCGAAAAATCCGGATTCAGTGTGGCGTTGAGTACCAGTGCAGACGTCAATGGAATGCGCAGGTCTGCGCCGAGCGCAACACGCGGACTTGCTCTGGAAAAACCAAGCGGCGGCTGGCTGCCGTAATACCTTTCGTCCCGGAAAACCGAATCACGCCCGAAGGACCGGGCCCCCAGCTGCGAAGCCGCAACGTAGGGATACAGGTCAATCGCCCGACGCGTCGAGATTCCGGTAATACCGGTAAACACGCCTTCCTGACAGAGGTCACAGGGATTGCCCTTGCGGCGCGGTGCCCATGAATCTTTTTCACCATTACGTCCATAGACGCGGACAGCGTTGAATCCGATACTGAGCGGGTCACGTGCAGGAAAGCGCAGCGAAGCCCACGGGATCATCATTTCCACTACCCAGCCTTCGTCATCCACACGTCCTGCCGAATACCAAACGAAATCAGGCGAACGGTCTCCGGGCTGGCCTTCCAGCTTAATTCCATCGGCCTGAATACCCTTAGGCGTGCTCATGAACTCGAACACGCGCCGGCGGTCGAGAAAGGTGTCGAGCAGAATGGTTACCCGGTCATCCGCTTCACCCCCCCGCTCGCGCGGAAAAATAGTGGAGCGAATTGCCGACGGCTCCCTCTCGTATGCCCGGAAAGCAAAGTAGAAATACTCGGAATCATACGCGACGTAGCCAATGCTAGGCTGAAGAGGAGGCGCCTGATTCTTGGGCTCGCCCTGAATGAAATCGCGCAGCTGGGCCGCGTCCTTCCAGACCGCATCATCCAGTACACCATCCAGAACCGGACGGTGGGCCGTCCGGGGAAGTACAAGTCGTAACGAATCCGGTGACTTGGTTACAGCGCTATCGTGAACGAGCGCCGATAAAGCGATCGCCAGAGGCAGAATCATTTTCGGAAATTTTTGAGGACGGGAACGCGAAAATCAAAAACAAAGGGTGGGATTTTCACCCCTCCTGCGATACTAACGCAGGCGTCCCCTATAACGTTGAAATGCAACAGTGTGACAGTATAGTACGGACGGAGAGAGATTCGAACTCTCGGTACTGTTTCCAGTACACACGCTTTCCAGGCGTGCGCCTTAAACCACTCGGCCACCCGTCCCAACATCAATTTTTGCCAGGCTGGGACGATTCCACGCCCAAAGCGGGAACCAGAACGGACAGGGAGAGATTCGAACTCTCGATACCGTTGCCGGTACGCCAGTTTTCGAGACTGGTGCCTTCAACCACTCGGCCACCTGTCC
>JANLYJ010000085.1:0-2267 GCA_031365555.1 Gemmatimonadaceae bacterium
AAGAAGCGCCGGCGCGGAATCATCACGAACTCCGACTACTACCTGAAGCAGCTGCCCAAGTATGTACGTGGCGAAACGAGTACACCCTGCCGTTCCGGGATCCGCACCATCCACGTGACGCCTACAGGTGGCATCAAGAGGTGTCCGGATTTTCCGGAAGATTTCCAGTGGCAGGACTACAATCGATACAAGCCGGTCAACTGCAACGCCTGCTACTATGCCTGCCGCGGCGAGTCTGAAGCGCCAATGCGCCTGTCCCGCATTCAGGATGTACTAGCGTGAGCCTGCCTGCACAGCTTTTTGTAAATGCCAGTCAGGTTGTTACCTGTGGCGGGCCGGGGCGCGCTCGCGTCGGAAAGGAAATGTCCGAGCTCACGGTGCTTACGGATGTAGCCATTGCCGTCCAGGATGAAACAATTGTTGCTGTAGGTCCACGCAAGAATCTCGAAAAGAGTTATCCGGATGCGAGCTGCGTTGACTGCAGTCACCGGGTGTTGACCCCTGGACTTGTCGATTCCCATACTCACGCGATTTTTGCGCGGCCGCGCTATGAAGAGCAGGAAATGCGCGCCGCTGGAATTGACTACAAGGAAATTGCAAAGAGGGGTGGAGGAATTCACTCCTCGGTTCGGCACCTTCGTGCGTCCACCGATGAGGAGCTGTTCGCATCTGCCCAGCTGCGCCTGATGCGGCTCGCTTCCTATGGTACCACGACAATCGAAGTGAAGTCGGGGTATGGTCTCTCGGTAGCTGACGAACTGCGGATTCTCCGTGTGATTGCGCGTCTGCAGCGGGAAGTTCCTATGCGGATCGTGCCGACATGGCTTGGAGCACACGAGATACCGATCGAGTTCCGCGAACGCACGAACGGCCGCGCCGAGTATGTCGATCTGCTGGTCAACGACCTGCTTCCGCTAGTGGTGAAAGAGAAGCTCGCCAGGTTCGCCGACGTATTTTGCGAACCTGGAGTTTTCACCATTGAAGAAACGCGCCGGATCCTGCGGGCGGCAAAAGAATCCGGACTGGCGCTCAAGCTACACGCCGACGAGCTGGATGGTTCGGGAGGGGCGGAGCTGGCCGCCGAGCTCGGGGCAACTTCGGCGGATCATCTTGCAGCGATTTCACGAGAGGGAATCAAGGCGCTCGCACATGCCGGCACTGTGGCCACTCTGCTTCCCGGCACTATGCTCTTTTTGGGAAGGCAAAAGCAGGCGCCGGCCCGTGCGCTTATCGATTCAGGCGTCGCAGTGGCACTCGCTACTGACTTCAATCCTGGAACATCGCCGACCTTTAACTTTCCACTTATTCTCACGCTCGGGGTTAGCCAGCTCCGGATGAACGCCAGCGAAGCAATACTTGCGGCCACCGTGAACGGAGCCGCAGCGCTGGGAGTGGCGAATGAAACCGGTCAGATCGCGCCGGGGTACTCTGCGGACATCGCGCTGTTCGAAGCCGATGATTATCGGGAGCTTGCGTACTGGTACGGCGACCGCCGCTGCACGGCCTCCTGGAGCAGAGGATATCCTTGTCACCCCTCTACGCCTCCGGTAGCTTGAGCAATCATGTCCGCTGCGACCGTTAAGCTCCGCAAGAAGGCGACAGAGTTCGAGCAGAAGAAGCAGTACCAGAAGGCGCTCGATTCCTATCTGCAGCTCATCGAGTCCGCGCGCGGAACCGAGGAGGAGAAGGACGCGTCCCTGTACAATCGCGTCGGTGATCTTCATCTCCGGCTCGGAAATGTAGAAGACGCCGTTAATCAGTACGAGCGCGCGGTGGACATGTATGCGGAAGGCGGGTTCCAGAACAATGCGATCGCGCTCTGCAACAAGATCATTCGGCACGCTCCCAACAGGAACGCTGTTTACTACAAGCTTGGCAAGATCAGCGCGACGAAGGGCTTTAACAGCGACGCAAAGAAAAACTTTCTCGAGTACGCCGACCGGATGCAGAAGGTCGGCAAGATGGATGAAGCTTTCCGCGCGCTCGAGGAGTTCGCCGATCTCTGTCCCGGCCAGGATGACATCCGGCTGATGCTTGCAGAACAGCTTTCACGCGCCAACCGGAAAGGTGAAGCGCTGGAACAGCTGCAGCGACTGTATGAGACGCTGGAGTCCGAAGGCCGGAGAAACGAGGCTGCCGCAACTCTGGAGCGGATGAAGGCGCTCGACCCGAATGTGACTCCGCGCGCCGGACAATTGCCCCGCAAGCAGAAAACAGACGGTCTTGTTTTTCTAGATGTCAGTTTCGGCGACGATGATCTTCCGCAC
>JANLYJ010000109.1:0-2177 GCA_031365555.1 Gemmatimonadaceae bacterium
GGCAACTCCAAGCGCAATTGCATAGATCAACGGAGGCGGAAACCGGACTCCTGCACCATCGCGTTGTACGCTCATGTAGTCGGTACCACGGTATTGGCGTCGCGAATGATGACCCATTTGCCGTCGGCGCCTTTTCGGAAAATTGATAGCGCGTCACCGCCCAGCTTTTTTGGCGACCCTCCCGCCTCGGGGTACAGAAGCACCCTGATGCGATTCCACACGTAAGCGTAGTCGCCGAGAATTTTGATTTCCTGAATTTCCATCGTGGGCTGGACTTTCATCTTCTCGGAGCCGGTCTCGAAGGTCTTGGAAAAACCTTCACGTCCCCTAAGCTCACCGCCCGGCACGAGGAACACCACGTCTTCGGACATCAGCGGAAGAATTCGATTCAGGTCGTGTGCGAGCGTCGCATCGCTCCACTCCGCGATCAGGGCGCGGATCGCTTTCTCGTCGTCCATTTCGGTCATCCTTGATACTCTCCCGAAATCAGCGCCGGCGCAATGAGGCGGCTCTGAAACAGCGCCTATCCGACTAGATTCATCAAAGCACATGACTCTTATATCACTTTCCAACGTCGGAATCGAATTCGGCGCGAGCCGCATCTTCAAGGACATCACCCTCACTGTTGGTGATGGTGACCGCTGGGGCATCCTCGGCCGGAACGGAACCGGGAAGACCACCCTCTTCCGCATCATGCTCGGCGAGCAGCAGCCAACTGAAGGCTCGGTTGCCCGCCGCCCGAACACGCGCATGGCTGTGCTGGACCAGCATCGTGATTTCGGGAATGTGACGACAGTATGGGAAGCGGGCGCCGGCGAATTCGCTCATCTTCTCGCGCTCGAGAAGTCACTTGGCGAGCAGGCCAATGCACTCGCACATGCGACTGAAGCCACGATGGAGAAGCTGCTCTCGCGCTACGATAAGGATCTCGAGCGATTCGAGCGCGAAGGGGGCTACACGTTTGCGCCCAAGGTTGACGCGATTCTCGAAGGCCTTGGCTTCGACGCAGCAAAAGCCAGGACGCAGGAGCTAGAGCATTTGAGCGGTGGCGAGCGGGGAAGACTCGGTCTCGCGCGTCAGCTCGCAAGCTCCGCCGACATGCTGCTTCTCGATGAACCGACGAATCACCTGGATCTGGAAACCACCAAGTGGCTCGAGGATTATCTCGTCTCGAGCAACAAGACCATCGTGCTTATCAGTCACGATCGCGCATTTCTCGCGAATGTGGTCGATCACGTTCTGCACTTCGAGGCTGGAAGTGCGTTCGCTTATACCGGCACCTATGAATCATTCGTGCTGCAGCGCGAAGAGCGGCGCCTGACACAGCAGCGCGCCTTTGAAAAGCAGTCGAAAGTGATTGCCGACAAGGAAGATTACATTCGCCGTAATCTCGCCGGGCAGAACACGCGACAAGCCAAGGGAAAGCGGAAAATTCTTGCGCGCACACCGCGCCTGAGTCCTCCGCCTGGCGCCGAAGGATCGATGGCGCTGTCCCTCGCATTCACTGAGCGCGGTGGTGACCAGGTCGTAGTCGCCAAGGATGTAGAGGTGGCCGTTCAGGATCGCACACTCATTGAGCACTTCACAGCAACAATCCAGCGCAATGAAGTGGTCGGACTCATCGGTCCGAACGGAAGTGGCAAGTCCACATTTCTTCGCTCGCTGGTCGGTGACCGTGAACCTGCAGGCGGCGAGCTCAGAATGGGCGCCTCCACCATCTCCGCATACTATAGACAGGACATGGCGCAGGTCCCGACCGACAAGACCCTGTACGAGATCATCGACGAATTGAAGCCGCAGTGGGAACGTCGAATGGTGCAGGGACATCTCGGCAGGTTTGGGTTTTCCGGCGACGAAGTTCAGCGTCGAGCTGAAACACTTTCCGGTGGCGAGCGTGCGAGAGTTGCGCTGGCCATGATGGTTCTGTCGCACGCAAACTTCCTGCTGCTCGATGAGCCGACAAACCACCTCGACGTCGAGAGCATCGAAGCTCTGGAAGATGCTCTGCAGGCCTATCAGGGAACCATCTTGCTGGTCAGCCACGATCGCGCACTTCTGCGCGCGCTCACTACGCGCGTCTGGGTACTCCATGAAAAACATGTAACTGATTTTCCGGGTTCTTTCGCTGAGTGGGAAGAAGTTGCGCAGGAGCGCGAGCACGCAGCAGCTGTTGCTGC
>JANLYJ010000134.1:0-4019 GCA_031365555.1 Gemmatimonadaceae bacterium
ATTAGCGACGGCGCCAAGCGTGGTTTGGTTCGGGACATGGGTCAGACTCTGGGGGGAACGCCTGACAGTCGCCCATTGAGATTCATGACTGAGCACCGGGCCTCATATCCTGGACTGAAGCCGGATTCGGTGTTTGGAGAAGTTGCAGCAATGGAACGCTCGCTCGACTCTAAGCCGCGGTATGTAATTCCGACCGACTCCATTGCGGCGGTCGCCGACAGGATTCAGCACGGCGATGTACTCGCATTTGCGACGTCGATTCCTGGGTTGGACGTAAGTCACGCTGCATTTGCCTTCCGTGACAACGGTGTTCTCCGTGTGCTTCATGCGCCCCTCTCTGGTGGAAGTGTTGAAATAAGTCAGCGGACACTTCCCGAATACGTGGCAGCAATCAGGCGGTCGACAGGAATTCTGGTTGCGCGGCCACTCGTTTAGGCTGTAAGTGGTGGCTGTACCGCAGGTACCAACCGCATCACAGCGAAAGGCAATAGAGTCAGATGTTGACTCACTTCTCGTGCTCGCCGGCCCGGGATCGGGAAAGACATTCTGCCTGATCGAGCGAATCCGTTTCTTAATTGAGCTACGGAATTTCGATCCGTCACGCATATGTGCGTTCACCTTCACCAACAAGGCTGCGGGTGAAATAGCCGACCGGCTCGACAAGCTGCAGGGCGGAAGCGGCGAGAAAGTGATGCGTGGGACCATTCACGCCTTTTGCGCAAACCTGCTCCGGCAAAATGCAGAGTCGGTTGGACTCCGATCAGGGTTCGGAATTGCCGATGAAGATTACCAGATGTCCATTCTGCGGCGCCTGCGCGTTCCATCCAAGTTTCAGAAGAACACACTCAGGTCGTTCTCCAACCACAAGATGCGCGGCGATCCGCTCTTTCCAAACGATCAGCGCAATTTCGAGAAATACGCAGCGTTCCTCAAAGAAAAGAATGTCGTGGACTTCGATGACCTTGTGCTCAAGGCATCGGAGTTGGTGGCGGGGCCGGAGGGTGAATTCATTCGTTCACGGTGGGACGCGATACTCGTAGACGAATTTCAGGATCTCAATCCTGTTCAGTACGCACTGATAAAGGATCTCGCGAAGAAGCACGAGCACATATTTG
This sequence comes from Gemmatimonadaceae bacterium, assembly GCA_031365555.1. Lineage (GTDB taxonomy): Bacteria > Gemmatimonadota > Gemmatimonadetes > Gemmatimonadales > Gemmatimonadaceae > UBA4720. The sequence goes on from JANLYJ010000134.1 coordinate 1,116, forward strand.
CCGTAGGCGATGACGAGCAGTCGATATTCTCTTGGGCAGGCGCTGACCCGACAGTCTTCTTGCAGTTTTTAAATGATTTTGGGATCACCAACAAAATTCAGCTGGAAGAGAACCACCGCTGTCCGAGCGAGATTTTTGAGTACGCGCGGATTCTCATGTCGAAGAATCAAACCATCATCGAGGACCGGACTGACCTAATCGCTAAGCGCAGCTCGGGAATTCCGATTGTCTCGCGCATCTTCGAGGACGAAGACGAAGAGCTGCGCTGGGCGGTTGATGATCTGCGGAGCCGTTACTCGGAGAGTCAAACTACTTGGGGGGAATTCGCATTTCTGTATCGCCGCCACGAAATCGGCGACCGCATCGAGGCCGCGCTGATCAATGCGGCAATTCCAAGCAGGCTCGCACATTCACGCGCACTCGCTGATGAACCGACGGTTGCATACCTGATCGCAGCTCTCCGGGTGATTTTCAGTCCAAATGACCCGATCCATCGTGACTCATTTCTCGCAGAAGTGCTGCCGGGACATCTCTACGACGAAGCGCGAGCGGCTGCAGAGCGCGAGGGAGTGGAACTGACTGAAAAGCTGCTCACGATCGCGGCGCAGCTTCCACGCAATCATCAGGACGGTCGCGCAATTCGGCGAGCCCGGGTCGTGCTGCGAAATCTTCGCGCGGTAGGAAGCCGGCACGGGAATATCGAAGCGCTGGTGCAGGAGCTTCTGTCCCAGCGTGTTGGTCACACTCCTTCAGCGCTGGAGGAGCACCACGATGACCTGAGTGATCCCCAGGAATTCGATGAAGTTCGCCGTTTGGCCTCCGACATCCGTGACGCGAGAGCGACTGACCGGCCGATCTGGATTCACGAGCTCAATGGAGTCGGTTACGCAGTGAAGCGGATGCTCAATGGAATCGGCTGTATGCACGTCGCTGTGGGAGGGACGGCGGGCGCAGCGTCACTGGTAATAGCAGCCAACAATTACCAGCAGCTGGGAGTGCCACTCAGCGTATTCAAGGCCGCGCAGCTGCTCGAGATGGAAGGGCTCACATCTTCTTCGATGGACTTCACAGTTATCGACATCGAAGCGACCAGTCTGGACCTGAACGAATCGCATCCGGTCGAGCTCGCTGCGGTAAGGGTGCGTGATGGACGAGTGGTTGGTGAGTTCCATGAGCTTGTGCGCCCTCCGCACTCAATTCCTGTTGGCTCCATTGCAGTTCACGGAATCACGAACGAGGAAGTTGCAGGTGCGAGGTCTTTCGCAGAGATATGGCCGGAATTTAGAAAGTTCTGCGGATCTGACATGATCGTCGCCCACAATGGATATCATTTCGATTTTCCGGTTCTTGCACGGTTGGCGGCCGAGCACGAGCTCGAGTTCGGTCTGAACATGTTCGATTCGCTACCGCTTGCGCGCGATCTCTGTCCTGCCAGCCGCGCGCTCAAGGATCTGGCCGCGCTGTTTGGAGTGACGCCTGGAGATCATCGCGCGCTTGCCGACAGCCGATGCCTCGCAGAAGTATTTGTAAAGCTGAATGAAATGAAAGTCACCCGTGCCAGGAAGACAGCATGCCAAAACCTGCTGGAATATCTGGGGCTCGCTCTCGCTCTGTGCGACGCGGATTCGCTCGGCAAGGAAGCAAAGCTGTTCATGGATCTCTCGCGTTTCTTTGTACTCGGGCGTTATGGACGCAGTCTGGACGAATATGAAAAGGACACTGCGGGGCGGGATGCACTCCCGTCGCTCGAAGAAGCCATCGAGAAACTGGGTGGCCGCGACCTGATGGCGCGTCTCCGCATCGAGAAAGGAGCCGATGACCGGTATCCGGCTGCGATGCGCAGACTCGGAATGCTAATTCGCGAACTCCCGGTCGGCACTCTGCGCGAGCAGATCACAGTATTCCTTGAGCGAATTGCGCTCTCCAAGCGCGAGCCCGGCGAATCCGCAAGTGATCGCGTCAACCTGTTGTCGCTGCATTCCACGAAAGGACTCGAGTTTTCCAATGTTTACATAGTCGGAGTCGAGAGCTCGGAGTTCCCGGGTGGGACACCTGAGAAGGGACGCCTTATCGCCGAAGTCGAGGAGTCCCGCCGTGTTCTGTATGTCGGGATGACGCGGGCGAAGGAACGTCTTGTTCTAACCTGTACCCGTATCAGGGATGGCGCATACTGCAACGGGCATCAGTTCCTGGACGAGATGGGGATCGCCCCAGTCGACACCTCTATCGCGCCTGAGCCCACGCTCCAAGGATAGCGCGCTCCTCTTCGGTAATCCTCGTCTTGTTGGCCGGCGGCATGGTCCGCGTCACAACTGCGCGCTCGAGAATCCTGGACTGACGCGCCATGATCTGCTCGGGTGTATCGAATGCAACTCCAGCGGGCGCAGCACCAAAGCTAAGGTCCACCGGGTTTGACGAATGACAAACACCGCACCTTCTGTCTACCACGTGACGCACCTCGGCGAAGCTCACTGCGGTAATGGTAGCAGTGGAGGGTCTCAGAGTTTTCGGCGGACCCCTTCCAATCTGCACACTGGAATTTCCAAGCAGGATGACGCCGTAGATCAGCAGCAGCCCGCCAACTCCCGTCACAGCCAGCGCTGGTTTCCATGGCGTCCAGTTGAACCGGATATTCATGATGTGCCGGATCAATGCTCCTGCAGCGATTACGACTATCAGTAACAGCCAGCTCAAGCGATTCGAGTAGAGCGCCGAGAAGTGATTGCTCACCATCAGCAGGATCACCGGGAATGTGAAATAGTTGTTGTGGATTGAGACACGCTTCGCTCGATCGGAAAGCGCTTTGCTCTCGCTCGCATCGCGGCCTTCCGCAATGGATTTTACGAGTGCGCGCTGCGAAGGCAGAATTGTATGCGCCACGTTCTCGGCCATGATCAGGCCCTG
>JANLYJ010000172.1:0-3518 GCA_031365555.1 Gemmatimonadaceae bacterium
GTGCACGACATCGGCAAGTCTCTCGTGAACACGATTCTGTCCAACAACGGGTACACGGTTTTCGACCTTGGAAAGCAGGTGCCGGTTAACACGATTCTGGAAAAGGCCGAAGAAGTTGGGGCTGACGCGATCGGGTTGAGCGCACTGCTGGTTTCCACTTCCAAGCAGATGCCGCTCTGCGTACAGGAAATGGATCGGCGCGGAATGAAAATCCCTGTGATGATCGGCGGCGCTGCAATCAACAGACGGTTCGGCCGGCGTGCGATGTTCGTCGAAGGAGAACGCGCATTCGAGTCCGGGGTTTTCTACTGCAAGGATGCGTTCGAAGGTCTGGAAACGATGGACAAGCTCCAGGATCCTGCGCTTCGCAAGGATTTTGTGGAGAAGAACCTCAAGGACGCGCAGGACGACGTGTTCCTCCGGACCAATGTCGGCAAGGACATGCCCGCCGGTGAGGATGCAGGAAAGCGCAGCGATGTTGCGGCGAACAATCCACTTCCCAACCCGCCTTTCTGGGGAACGCGCACCCTCCACGATATTCCGATTGACGAAGTATTCGACCTGCTCGACCTCGATGAGCTATACCGCCTGCAGTGGGGAGCTCGCGGATCTGGTGAGCAGTATGAAAAAACTGTACGCGAAGAGTTCGAGCCGGCGCTGAAACGCCTCAAGGCAGACGCGAAGATAAACGGGTGGATCAAACCTGAAGCGGTGTACGGATACTTCCCGGCACAGTCGTCCGGAAACGAAGTGATCATTTACGATCCTGCAGCGTACGGCAGCGACGGTGGATCACTTCGGGAAATCGCGCGATTCCACTTTCCACGCATGGTCGGTCGTGAGCGTCTCTGTCTCGCCGACTATGTGCGTCCAGTGGAATCCGGAGACGTGGATGTGATCCCGCTTCAGATAGTCACTGTCGGTCACGAGTCCACAAAGAGATTCGAAGAGCTGCAGGCAAAGAACGAATACACTGAAGCCTATTACTCGCACGGTCTCGCGGTTGAAGCTGCGGAAGCAGTTGCCGAGTGGATGCATCGCCGCATCAAGTCGGAGCTGCAGGTTCCGCAGGGCAAACGATATTCGTGGGGTTACGGCGCCTGCCCGGATCTGGATGATCACGCAACTGTGTTCAAGCTGCTGCCCGCTCGCGAGTCGCTCGGAATGGAATTGACCGAAGCTTTCCAGCTGATGCCGGAACAGTCGACTGCTGCGATCATCATGCATCACCCGGAAGCCAAGTACTACGCGGTCCGTGGTGAAGGAGTGCAAACAGCTTCATGAGTGACCGAAAGGAGCTTCTGGACCGACTGCTCGATCCATTCCAGGTCATCGTCTTCGACGGTGCAATGGGAACGCAGCTGTACGCGAAGGGCGTGTTCATCAATCAGTGCTACGATGAGCTAAACCTCCGCGCACCTGACCTGATTCGCGAAGTTCATCGCGCGTACATCAAGGCAGGGGCAGAGGTCATCGAGACGAACACCTTCGGCGCCAGCCGCGCGAAGCTCACGCAGTATGGGTTGCAGTCGCAGGTAACCGAGATCAATCGCGAAGCCGCAAAGCTCGCGCGTGAAGTTGCCGAAGATGATGTGCTCGTTGCCGGCGCTGTCGGTCCGCTCGGCATTCGACTCGAGCCGTATGGCCCGACGAGCCTGCTCGAAGCCCGGCAGATGTTCGCCGAGCAGATGAACGGATTGAAGGAGGGCGGGGCTGACCTTTTCATTCTGGAAACCTTCGCTGACGTTCACGAGATCGGGCAGGCAATTCTTGCCGCCAGGGAAGTCGCGCCTGACTTTCCGATCATCGCGCAGATGACAATTGGTTCGGATTGCCTGACACCTTACGGGCTGTCGCCTGAAGATATCGCGAAGTCGCTGGATGCTTTTGGTGCAGATATCATCGGACTGAACTGCTCAGTTGGCCCGCAGACGATTCTGGATGCAATCGAAAAGATGACGCCTGTGACGCGACGCAAGCTCACCGCGCAGCCCAACGCCGGAATGCCGCGCGAAGTGAGTGGACGCAGCATGTACATGGCGAGCCCCGAATACATGGCGACTTACGCACACCATCTGGTTCAGGCTGGAGTGAAGGTCGTGGGGGGATGCTGCGGTACCACGCCCGAACATATCGCAGCGATTGTCGAAGGAATCAGGCCGCTCGTTCCGCGTCAGCGGAAGCCGGTCAAGGACAGGCGCGTTCATCACGCCGAAGCTCCCAAGGAGCCGAAAGGCGTTCCACCGGTTCCATTTGCTGAGCGGTCGAAATTCTCGGCCAAGATTGCACGTGGCGAATTCGTGACTTCAGTCGAGATCGTCCCGCCCCGCGGTGTCGATGCCACGCGCATGCTCAAGGACACTGCTGCTCTCAAGGTGGCCGGAGTCGATGCGGTCAATGTCCCCGACGGACCGCGCGCGCAGAGTCGAATGGGTGCACTGCTCACCAGTCTCCTGATCGAGCAGCGCGTTGGAATCGAGACAGTCACACACTACTGCTGCCGGGACAGGAATCTGCTGGGAATGTTGAGCGATCTTCTGGGCGCAGCGGCGACTGGATTGCACAACATTTTGCTCATAACCGGCGATCCGCCGAAGATGGGTCCGTACCCGAATGCGACGGCAGTGTTCGACATCGACGCGATTGGCCTCACCAATCTCGTCAATAACCTGAATCACGGACTGGATCCGGGCGGCAACCCTATTGGCGCACCAACACAGTTCGCGATTGGCGTCGGCGTTAACCCTGCCGCAATCGATCCGGCAAACGAGCTGAGCCGGTTCGAGTGGAAGGTGGACGCAGGGGCAGAGTACGCGATCACTCAGCCCGTCTTTGATGCTGAACAGCTGGAACGCTTTCTCGGCACAATCGATCACACCCGCATTCCTATTATCGCAGGGATCTGGCCGCTCGTCTCACTGCGAAATGCCGAATTCCTTGCGAATGAAGTTCCCGGCGTGACAGTCCCTCAGCCAATCATCGAGAGAATGCGCCGCGCCAGTGCGAAGTCCAAAGAGGCCGGCGTCGCAGAAGGAATTGCAATCGCGAAAGAAATGCTCGAGCGCGTGAGACCACTCGTACAGGGAGTCCAGGTTTCGGCACCGTTTGGGAAGGTTGAGCTGGCGCTGGAAGTATTCGGGGAGCATATAAGTGCAGAGGCGCCGGTCGGGGACTAAAAGCTGGTTTTGAGTTTTGGGTCGTGGGTTATGGGTTGCCTGTTTGCACAACTGAAAAACTCAAAACCAAAAACTCATAACCCATAACCAGCGGTACCTGCCTATCCCGCGCTCGAGCCTTTCTTCGATCGGTCGAGTACTTCTCTCAGCTGCCTCAATAACGCTTCCGGGGTAAACGGTTTTCCAATAAACCCATGCCCTCTGGAAGTGCCGAGTTTGCCGAGCGCTGCCGTCTCCGTGTAGCCGGACATGAATAGAATCGGAATATCCGGACGATCCGCGAGAATGATCGCCGCGAGCTCACGTCCCCCAAGCTCCGGCATCACGACGTCGGTGAGGAGC
>JANLYJ010000191.1:0-4357 GCA_031365555.1 Gemmatimonadaceae bacterium
GTCGAACTTTCCATACTGCAGGCGAGCGAGAACAATGCAAACGATAAATACGGACAATAGAACGACGACCACGCCACTCTTCGCGGCGAGGGTACGGACTGCCAGCCACGGATGCGCCGAGACGAGCTTGAACACTTCCGATCTGTACACGCGGTCAGCTTCAGCGCTCATTGGATCTACCCCGGGTGCAACGGCGCCAAGCCGCGCCATTGCTACATTGTCGGCATATGCTGAGACATACGGATTGGACAGAAAAGCGAAGCCGATGTACACCTGTCCCCATAGTCCATGTGATTGCGCATTTGGACGAAACTCAGTCGTCGTCGCGCGCAGGTAGGCGTCACGGCGCTGCAGCTCCACCTTCGTAAACGCAACTGCGATCAGAAGACCGGCAACAAGTGCGGCAGTCGCCCATGTCTTGTCACGCAATGTTCGGCGGCGCGTAGCAATCATTACAAGCGCGAAGATCACAACTCCGGTTGCGGCGTGGGCGCGCAGAAAGTTCAGGAGTCCTGCGGCTAGCCCAATCATCGCGAGCGTCGGAAGCAGGAAGCTTTCGCGTTTCTTTCTGACAGTTGCGACTACCAGCGGTAACGCCGCGGCAACAAAAATCGGGGCAAACATATACACGTCGGCCACCCCGTAGGCGAGTACTACTGCTCCAAGTACCCCGCCACAGCCGAGGATCTTCGCCTCACGAGTTACAAAAGTACGCCAGCTCGCTGTACACCCAACGGCGAGCGCAATCGCAATCACGACAAATTGAAACGCCTCCATTGCTGCTGCGGCGTTGAGTCCAGTCATTCGAGCCACGATGGGCACGAAGTAGTAGATGCCTGGATCATCCCCAGGGCCCGCTGAAGAGAGCACTCCCTTGACGAGTGAAACCATAAGCCGTCCAGTCGCTCTGTAGCCTTCCACCGCGCCCTGCAGATACTCGATGCGGCCACCCATCGTCGGGATGTAGGTCATGCTTCCTAGTGTTGGGGGTTGCTACGCTGGGTCACATGGCCTTGAATGCGCAAGCTCCATGAGCTTTGTAATGGCAGGTTCAATTGAAAACATCGTGTCGTAAAGACGCCGATTGTTTGCTCCCTTGAGCTTTCGCATGCTGGCATCCCCAGCAAGGTCTCGCGCATTTCTCACAAACAATTCCTCGTCATCGGCGATGCTGACCAACCCCGCGTCGAATTTCACAATCAGCTGCTCCAGCTCGGTGCCAGTGTTCAAGCTTGCCAGGACCGGCTTAGAAAAATAGGCATAACTCAGGCTCTTGCCGGGGATGTTGTCGGTGCGAATTGTCGGAGCAAGTGAAAGGAGGCCTACATCGACTTCGGAGACGAGGGCCAGGTAGTCACGCTGATCAAGCGATGGAATTATCCGGAAGTTCGGTAGCCGCTCAGTCTCAACCCACTTCCTGATCCTCACTTCTTCAGTTCCCGACCCCGCCAACAGGAAAAACACCGACGGATCGTCCCTCAGCGAGATTGCGAGCCGTACGATTGCATCCATATTCTGTGCCTGCCCAAAAGTCCCGCCAAAGAAGAAAATTATCTTCCCTTCAAGGCCGAGCTCGCGCCGGAAATCATGAATGGGCAGAACACCTTCGTCTTTCGGAGCCCAGTTGTAAACCACATCGATCTTGTCTCGAATCGACTTCGGTGCAGTTGCAAAATGTGAGATGTCACCGCTCGCCTGCACGGCAATCCGGTCAGCGGCATAGTACTGGATCTGCTCAAACAAACGGAACAGATAGTATGGCGGGCCTTTGCGAAGCAGCCCGGCCTCCACTGCCCACCTGGGGAAAATGTCACGCAGGTACAGGTACGAGGGACAGCCGTAAAGCGCCTTCAATCTCGCAACCAGAGGACCCCAAAATATTGTTGGAGAATAAAAGACGATCAGTTCGAAACGCTGGGCCTTCAACTCATTCTTCGCGCGCAGCCAGACGGTCAGTGGGAGCCGCAGCTCTCTCCATGCTCTCAGAACGCGTGAATGAGTCTTGAGCTCCGGCATGCGAACGCGCAGAACCGGAATCCCATGCTCCACTGAATGTTCAAACGCGGTGGAAATATCCTGGCTAATAGTCAGGACAGTCGGTTCGTGTCCGCGCGCCGTTAGCTCGGTCGCGAGGTCAAAAAAATGCTTGGCCGCGGACTTTCGGCTGGGATAATAGCTATCGACAATGAGCAGTATTTTCACTGCTCGAAGCAAACCTGACTGATAGCTAGCTGTGCGAAAGACCGGCCGGAGTTACGATGCCGGCCGTGTCGTGTTTCCGCGCTTATCCTTGAGATCCCGTTTGACCCAGAGCGCACTGTGGGGATCTGACACGTTAGTGTGTTCGGCAGGCCGCGACTCTTTTGTGTAGTAGTAGAGAATAATTGATTTACGTGACTGCCCTTCAGGATATCGCACAGGATCCGGAAGTCCGTGGAAGCTATAGTCGTGCGAATCAAAAACCACGAGCCGGTTGAATAGTGGCGGAACACGCTTGATGCAAACCTGGCCGGTCTTGTCGTACACGCCGAATTCACCACCCCACTCAGGCTCCCACTGTGGCGTCATATACACGATTGCATTCAAACGGCGATTGAGTCCGGTCGCATCGTGATAATTCCCGTCAACGTGGACGTCAAGAAGGCCACCTGGCATCGTGACGTTAAGACCGCCACCGGTGAAATACGGGTCAGGGATGATCTTCTCAATTCCAATCCGGGCCGCCATCGCGCGCAGGAAGATCGATGAATTGAGAATTCGAACAGCGTCAACAATTCCTTCGGGGATGTCGAATTCCGACTGCCACTTCGTCCGGTACTTGACCTCGATGTCCTTGTCGTTCGCGTGGTCCCAGGACTGGCTGTCAAGCGGCGGAAAATTCCTGAGACAGAGATCGGCGAGCTTGGAATCAAAGAAATTATCGACAACAAAATGCCGGTACGGTTCATCGAAATACTCGACGCCATCTTTTGTGGCGGCGATTTTGTTGGCGCAATCGAGCGCCATTTTCTTCAACTCAATCTGCGAAAATCCGGACATTAAGGCGACCTTGAAAGTGATTCAGTAGATCGTGATTGCACAGCTTGCTTCCGAACAAAATTTACCGATGTTCATTGTCCCAGGGTAGGTTCGGCGCCGCTCACTGAGATCGCGACGCCACCCTGCGAGCAGTGATCAAAGCCTCGCTTTGCGCATGAGCGGAATGAGCCCCGGAACCCAGCTAAGCAGGTAACGGATACCCAGCCCCAGCGACCGCTCCGGCACTTTTCCCAGTGCAAAAATCTGGCGGACCTTGGCCCGGAATCCGGTGTATTCGCCGGCTCCAAAATACTCCATGGCAAGCCGGCCATACGTCGCGGCGTAGGCCTCTTTTCGCCGAGCGATCATGCTTGGAGGAGCGACCTCAAAAGCGCGGGAGAGCATCGCGAGCTCACTTCTCTCCATCTGTTCGATGTTCTTGGAAAGTTTGTGGCCATGGATGCGGTAGGTCACGAGCGGGTCTGCAATGGCCGCGACCCCACCTCGGCGCGCAACTCGAATCCAGAGGTCCCGGTCCTCGCATCCCTGAAGCTGCGGCGTGAACACATCGGCGTCGAAGCCGCCAACTTCCAGCGCAACTGACTTTCGAACCAGGACCGACGAAGTTGCGTCCACATAATTCTCGAAAAACATTCCCTCGTATGGGTCCTCGGGAACGGCGTGGCGCTGGATGTTCAGCAGTTGGTCGTGCTGGTCCACGACCTTGATCGCAGTGTAGACAAGATTGAGCGGATGCGTGCTCTCCTTCAGAACTTTCATCTGACGAGCGAGCTTCTCGGAATCCCATGAATCATCATCGTCCAGGAAACAGACGAACTGAGTGCTCGCCTGCTCCAACCCGCGATTTCTCGCGGCGGCTACGCCGGCATTGGGCTGGCGCACATACTTGACTCGGGAATCAGCCAGATAAGATTCGCACACGCTCTGTGTGGAGTCGGTACTCCCATCATCAACGAGCAGCAACTCGAACGCGGTGTGGCTCTGGGCGATGACGCTGTCGATGGCTGCGCGCAGAAATCCGCGCGTTGCGCCATTGTAAGTTGTCACAACCACAGAAACTTCAGGTGTCATCCCAGTTACATCCGGTGCCATGAACGCCCAAAGATTTCGGGCTCTTCCTTTGCGCCAGCAAACCATTTCTTCGGGGCGACCATCACCTTGTCAGGGTTGCGCCCGAGCCATGCTCCCCACCACCCAAACGAGCTGTTGCTGATGATGTGATGCTGGCAGGCGGACATCAGACTAAGCTCTTCCTGATCGGAGGCGTCGCCGGCTCCAGCGACGATTTCGAAATCCCTGCCGATGTCGAGATTGTCGC
>JANLYJ010000214.1:0-1560 GCA_031365555.1 Gemmatimonadaceae bacterium
GCCGTCAGCTGCGCTCCGCCGTCAGCATTTGTCGTCGTCAGCTCGCCGCCGCGTCCGTAACGACCAGGCTGTACGCGCGTCGCTGTAAGCGTGTTCGCGATCTTTCCGGCGATAGTGACGAGCGAGATGTCAGTTCCGGCTCGGCTGGGCAGGATGATGTCCGTCATACCACTGTGTGTGTCGAATACGGCTGATCCGCCGGGTGCAACCGAGCCATCAAAGTGAATAGGTCCGGTAACACTCTCTACCCGCGCACGCTCGAAGATTCCGCGCTCTACGTTCACCGCACCACTGACAGTGGACAACGTTGCGTCGTCGCACGTTCCACTGAACTCGACCTTGCCGCTCGCGCTCTTGGCGCGCACGAAACGCGGTGCGCCTGACAGTTTGATGTTTCCGTCAATCGCTTCGGCGTTCACATCGTCGGGATTCCCGGTCACACTGATCGCGCCGCTGACTGTGTAGATATCGAGGCTGCCCAGAAAAGAAGTCACAGTTACCGAACCCGACGCAGTCTTCACCCAGATCTTCGCGCGCACCGGTGCAAACACCTCGATGACTGCGTCCTTAGGATTTCGCTCGTCTGCATTCTCCACGAACATCTTCGCACCTGTGGGTGAACCGCCCATGTGAAATTGGTCGCCCCTGGCAATGCTGCCGCGCACGTGCAGCGAATCCCGGTTCCATCCAATGACGCGAACGGTGCCCGCAAGTGAATACACGCGGAATGAAGCGGTCTTCTCGAACTTCATCCCCTTGTCGACTTTGGTCTGTGCGCCCGCCGAAGCTACGCACAGAACAAGTGCCAACCAGATGACAGACAGCTTCATGTGCGCCCCATTGCGGCCGACCTGCGGAGCAGGTCCAGTTTCTTGTCGTAACTGGATGACACCATATCCATCAGCTCCTTGTTCGACGGATCCGCAGCGAGCGCTTCGCGCGCTTCAATGATCGCTGCGTCAATGATCGCGACACTCTTCTTCAGTTTCGCAATTGTTTCCGGCGACAGCGTAGACCGGTCAGACTCGACCAGCGACTGGAGCTGGTTGGCAGTCTGGATATAGTTGTTCTCTTTTGCCGTGAACAGCACGAATGCCGCTGGCACTGCAGCCCCGCTCGCCGGCACTACCCGCGGCTCACGGTCTCGGCGGAGCGCCAGGATAGTGGTCACGGAAGTTGAAGCGATGAGCGCCGCAGTCGCAGCGACAAGAAATCCAGGCTTCTGCCAAAAACGTATCCGGGAGGTCTCATGGACGGCGCCAATCGGCGTGATCGATTCGCGCTGAATTGAATTTCGAATGTCATTCCAGACATCTGGCGGCTGGATCGAGCGGGGAAGTCTGGCGACTTCCGCTTCGAGCACGCGGAGTTTTTCAGGGTCGATCATTTCGTCATTCATCGGTCGAGCGCCTTTATGAGAAGCTTGTGAGCGCGGTGCACCTGGGATTTGATCGTTCCGGTTGCCACCCCGAGCTGTGCCGCGATTTCCTGGTGTTGATACCCTTCAATGTCGTGCAGAACGAACGCGACTCGCGCACCCTGTGGGAGCCGCGCGATTGC
>JANLYJ010000250.1:0-2335 GCA_031365555.1 Gemmatimonadaceae bacterium
TGCAACGGCGTGATGGCGCAGGCCGCGCTATGCGGCGCCCAGTTCATCGATCGTCCGCCCCGCGAGCAGGCGCTGAACGCCTTTACCAATTACTATCGATGCCAAGATGGACGCTGGCTGATCTTGACGATTCTGAATCAGGAGCGCCAGTGGCCGGTCTTCATCAAATGCCTGGCACGGGAAGACCTGCAGAACGACCCGCGATTTGCGACGAGCCGCGATCGAATGAAGCACGGTGTCGAGTTGACCGCGATCTTCGACGCGGCGTTTGCAACGAGGAGCCGTTCGGAATGGCGGGAGATTCTTTCCGCGGGCGGCATCGTTTTCGATGTCGTTGCTTCGGCGCAGGATATCCCCAGCGATCGCCAGGTCATGTCAAACGACATTCTGGTGCCGTTCGACAACGAAACCCTGATGACGGTCGCATGTCCCATCTCGGTTGAGGGACAGCAGAAGGTAACCCCGCGTCGCCCGCCCACCGTCGGCCAGCACACTGATGAAGTGCTGCGTGAGGCCGGCTACGACGCGTTCATGATCGCAAAGCTTCGCGCGGACGGCGCGGTTGCATAAGCATCGCCCTTCCCGATTCACCAATGGTCATCTCGGAGACAACTCATGAAAATCGACGAGCTGTTCAGCGTACGGGGAAAAACCGCTCTGGTAACGGGCGGAAGCCGCGGCATCGGCGAAATGATTGCCCGCGCCTATGTCGAGAACGGCGTGACGGTTTATATTACCGCGCGCAAGGCGGAAGCCTGCGACGCTCTCGCCGCTGAACTCTCGCGCTTCGGCAAATGCATATCGATTCCCGGCGATATTTCACGTCTCGATGAAATCGACCGGCTCGGCGCGGAAATCGAAAAGCGCGAAAGCAAACTCGATATTCTCGTCAACAATGCTGGTGCAAGCTGGGGTGCGGACTTTGCCACTTTCCCGGAATCCGGCTGGGATAAGGTAATGGACCTTAACGTAAAATCGGCGTTCTTCATGACGCAGCGTTTGCTCAATTTGTTGAAGGCGGCCGGCTCAAGCGACGACTATGCGCGCGTAATCAACATCGGATCAATCGAAGGCATCCGCACATCACATCTTGAAGCTTACTCCTATGCGGCGTCTAAAGCCGCTATACTTCATGTGACTCGCATGATGGCAAAGTACCTCGCAAGAAGTCACATCGCGGTGAATGCCATCGCGCCGGGTTATTTTCCTTCCAAGATGACAGACGCCATTCCCGGAGAAGAGAGCGAAGTGATCGAAAGAAATACCCCGATGCGGCGGTGGGGCCGTCCCGAAGATATGGCCGGCGTGGCATTATATTTAGCTTCGCGCGCCAGTAGCTTCGTCTGCGGATCGACTATAGTGGTTGATGGCGGATTGGGAACAACAGCATAATTGGCGCCCAACCCACATTTTGCAACTTACCACAACGGGTCCCTGTGCAACGAAAATCCTGACTACTTTTAAATAGGCGAGCTTCAACTAGAGAAGTTCGAGACGAGACAACTACGGATGAGATTCCCATGACAGCAAGGCCTGCAGGTACACCACGCGCCTCAGGATTGCCGCTTACCGCCACCCTCGGCGCTTTGGGGGTTGTTTACGGGGACATTGGAACAAGTCCACTCTATGCATTTAAGGAAGCTGCTAAGGCAGCAGCGCATGGTGGCGAGCTTACCCACTCGGCCATTTTCGGAATTGTCTCCCTCATTTTATGGGCATTGATCCTCATTATTTCTTTCAAATATGCCCTCCTGATACTACGCGCCGATAATCGCGGTGAGGGCGGCATTGTAGCACTGCTGGCATTGCTCTCTGCAAGAAACGCGAAACCCGGGACCTGGCGAGGACGGATATTGATCCTCGGCCTCTTGGGCGCCGCGCTGCTTTACGGCGACGGTGCCATTACACCCGCCATCTCTGTGCTGAGCGCAGTTGAGGGGTTGAAAGTCGATGCTCCTTTGTTGACGCCCGCGGTGGTGCCTTTGACCGTTGTCATTCTTATCGGTCTTTTCGCGGTGCAGAAGAAAGGAGCAGGCTTCATCGGAGGCATTTTTGGCCCGGTAATGCTTGTCTGGTTTACGATTCTCGGGCTGCTCGGCGTCGGTGCAATTGCGAAAGCTCCGCAGATCTTTGCCGCATTGAATCCGCTGCACGCGGTCATGTTCGTGACGCAGTACGGCTTCAAGTCATTCGTCGTGCTCGGCGCGATCCTGCTTGCGTTTACAGGGGCGGAAGCGCTTTACGCCGACATGGGCCACTTCGGGAAAAAGCCGATTCGTCTCGCGTGGTTCGGCGTCGTGTTCCCGGCGCTCACTCTGAATTACCTCGGTCAGGG
>JANLYJ010000355.1:0-5547 GCA_031365555.1 Gemmatimonadaceae bacterium
ACCATGAGTCACGAGCTGCGTACTCCACTCAATGCAATCGGAGGATACGCAGAGCTGCTGCTCGACGGAATAAGGGGACCGGTAAACGCCGAGCAGGTGCTGGATCTCGAGCGTATTCAGCGGAGCCAGCGGCACCTGCTATCCCTGATCAACGACATCCTTAATTTCGCGAAGATCGAAGCGGGCAAGGTGGATTTTGACTACCGCGACATTTCGATGCACGATACACTTTCGTCACTCGAAGAGCTTGTTGCGCCACAGCTTCGGGAGAAGAATCTCATTTACAACTACTACTGCTGCGATCCCACGTTCACTGCGTGGGCAGACCCGGAAAAGGTGCAGCAGATTCTCCTGAATCTCCTTTCAAACGCGACGAAGTTCACACCCGATGACGGGCACATAACTGTTCAGTGCGGTGCGACGGCCACCGAGATGAGTGTAGAAGTGACAGATACAGGACCTGGAATTACAGAGTCACGTATCGAAAGCGTATTCGAGCCGTTCGTTCAGCTCGATCGGCTGCACAGAAGCAAGCACGAGGGAACAGGCCTGGGGCTCGCAATCAGCCGTGACCTTGCCCGCTCCATGGGCGGTGACCTGCGCGCGATTTCTCTTCCGGGAAAAGGATCCACCTTCATCCTCACCCTGCCGCGCAACGACCCGGCTAAAAAGTCCTAGCGCTCAGCTGAAAGCACTGCATTCACAGCCTGGGTAAAACCTTCCGATGTGAACGGCTTGTGAATGAATGCAAACCCCGGCTGCAAACCCCAGCGCGAGATGTCGTCGTCAGTGTAGCCCGACATGTAGAGCACCCGAATCCCGGGCGACTGCACGATGAGCTCTTCGACGAGTTCTGGCCCTCTTATCCCGGGCATCAGCACGTCAGTTACAAGCAGGTCGATTTCACCATCGTGCGCCGCAGCCACGCGCAGGGCGTCGGCACCATGCTCGGCTTCGAGAACACGAAATCCGCCGCGAGAAAGAATGCGGCGCGTCACACGGCGCATCGATTCGTCGTCATCCACAAGCAGGACAGTCTTACCTGTCGGCTGTTTCGACGAGACCTGCGCCGGAATTCCATCGCCAGTCTGGGTTTCGCGGGCGGAGTCTGCAGTCCGATGACGTTCTGTCGCATCGCTCAGGTAAATGGCCAGCCCTTCAAGAACAGGAATCGCCTCGACGTCAAACCAGCGCGCGGTTGGCGCGTAATGAAATTCGAAGGGGATTCGCTTCTTTTCCGAAAAGGCGCGGTTGATCTGCGTTTCGAATGCGGAAGCCTGAAGCGCGGGGAAGGTATCCCATATGGAGCGGTCCGTAATCTCACCAACGTTGACGCCGGTGAATGATTCTGCTGCTGCGTTGGCGTATTTGCAGTTGAAATCCTCGTCCAGGACGATGACTGCAACCGGTGCAGCTTCCAATGCGGCCAACGCGCTCTCACCCGAAATTTTCTTGCCCATAGACGATATATAGTTGGGGAGCCTGCTCTTTCTCCATACCCACGGTATATCCCTTACCGCAGGGATTCAGCCAATGTTTCACTGGCGGTGCTCAACAGAGTAGATGCCATGCGCGTTAAGGACGTTTGGACCGCCTCTGTTGCCTCAGGCAGAGGGATCTCTAATTTCCAGATACTTCTGTTTAAATCACCCACTCCCCATAGCATGCGACTTCTTCGTCTGGCGTCCTTCGTTGGTGCATTCGCAGGGTTGGCGGCCACGGCCTCTGCCCAGCTGAATACTCCGCTCGATTCTTCAGCCCTCGCCGCATTCCGATGGCGACAGATTGGGCCCTCGGTAATGTCGGGTCGCATTACCGACGTTGAAGGCGTGCCCGGAAACCCCAAGGTGTTTTATGTGGTCGCGGCCACGGGAGGAGTCTGGAAGTCGATCAATAACGGCACGACCTTCACTCCCATATTCGAGAAGGAGCGCGTTGCGTCGCTCGGCGATCTTGCGATTGCACCCTCGAACCCCGACGTGCTCTACCTTGGAACGGGAGAGGAAGATTCCAGAAATTCGATTTCGCCCGGTGGCGGCGTTTACAAGTCCACCGATGCCGGCAAGACCTGGAAGCTTGTAGGCCTGGAAGCGACGCAGCACATCGGTCGAATCGTTGTTCATCCAACTGACCCTAATACGGTGTATGTCGCCGCACTCGGAAAGGCCTGGGGAAGAAACCCCGAGCGCGGTTTGTACAAGTCCACCGACGGCGGCGCGACATGGAAGCTCTCGAAGTTCATCAGCAATCAGGCGGGCTTCGTTGATCTGGCGATGGATCCGTCCAATCCGGATGTGCTCTTCGCTTCCAGCTGGAACAGGCTCCGCACGCCTTACGACCTGACGAGTGGCGGACCCGGGAGCGGCTTGTGGAAGACGACCGATGCAGGAAACACATGGACTGAAATTTCCGGCAACGGATTCCCGACGACCATGAAGGGAAGGATCGGAATCGCAATCGCGCGCTCGAATCCGAAATACATCTATACCTGGGTCGAAGCGGACACTCTCCCGATGGCACTGAAGAAGGGACAGAAGCCCGACTCGGCGAAAGCCCAGCGTCTGAACAGCGGCATCTATCGCTCGACTGACGGCGGTTCGACCTGGTCGCTCATGCGCCGCAACGAACAGAGCAATGCCCGCCAGAACTACAGCGAAGCACGTCCGTTCTATTACTCGCAGATTCGCGTAGATCCAAAGAACGCCGAGCGCATCTACTGGATGTCATCGGTATTCCACTTCTCGGATGACGGCGGAAAAACCGACAGGCGTGGTGCGATTTCGCTTCACACCGACTGGCATGCGATGTGGATCGATCCAACCGATCCCGATCACTTCATCCTTGGCGAAGACGGCGGCATTGGAATCACCTGGGACAAGGGCGGCACGTATGACTTTCCGGCCATGATGCCCCTCGGCCAGTTCTACGCAGTGAGCTTCGACATGCAGAAGCTGTATCGAGTTTGCGGCGGACTGCAGGACAACGGCACCTGGTGCGG
This sequence comes from Gemmatimonadaceae bacterium, assembly GCA_031365555.1. GTDB lineage: Bacteria > Gemmatimonadota > Gemmatimonadetes > Gemmatimonadales > Gemmatimonadaceae > UBA4720. The sequence continues at coordinate 2,999 of JANLYJ010000355.1, forward strand.
ACCGACTCGAACCAGGAATGGACTTGGAATCCAGAACTCCGACTGGTTCAACGTTGGTGGAGGCGACGGGTTTTACACAGCGATCGATCCCAACGACCCGAACATCATTTTCAGCGAGTCGCAGGGCGGCAATGCATCGCGTCTCGACGTCATAAACGGTACGCGCACACCGATCATGCGTGGCAATGACCTGCGTGGCAACTACGAAGATTCGATGATTGTCGCCCGGGGTGACACTACTCAGCCCGCGACGCCGCAGATCACGCGCGCGCTCCAGGATCTCCGCCGCCGTGCAGCAGCAGACACAGCGCGTCGCTACCGCTTCAACTGGTCAGCACCTTTTTTCCTGTCGCCATTTTCAGCCAACACGGTCTACATGGCCGCCAACCAGGTGCTCAAGTCCGTCGATCGCGGAGACAATTTCTATTCAATCTCACCCGACCTCAGCTCGAAGGACTCTTTCCGGTTGAAGGCGAGCACTGACCTGACTGGTGGAATTACCAAGGATGCAACCGGCGCAGAAACGCACGGAACCATTACCACTCTGACTGAGTCACCCATTCGTCCGGGGATCCTGTTTGCGGGCACGGACGATGGAAATGTCTGGGTCACGCCAAACGATGGCGGAACCTGGACCAACCTGACGGGAAGATTTCCCGGGGTTCCCGCCAAGACGTGGGTCAGCCGGATCGAAGCATCGCACTTTGACACTGCAACTGTGTACGTGACGTTCGACGGCCACAGGAACGATGATTTCAAACCGTACGTTTTTGTGTCCAATGATTTCGGCAAGACTTTCCGTTCGATCGTATCCAATCTGCCTACCGGCGGACCTGACTTCGTTCACGTAGTCCGCGAAGACCTGAGCAATCGGGAGCTGCTATTTCTCGGAACTGATGTTGGTCTTTACATGTCGACCAATCGCGGCGGCAGCTGGCAGAAGTTCATGACAGGGATGCCGACGGTTCCTGTTCACGATCTGAAGATCCATCCGCGTGAACGTGAGCTCATTGCCGCAACGCATGGACGCTCGATTTTTGTCACCGACATTTCTCCAATTGAAGAAATGAAGGACGCGACGATGAGCGGGCCCAACTTCTTCACGCCGAAGACTGCGTACCAGTACACGATCACCCGCGGGCAGGGTTGGTATGGCAATCACAATTACTCAGCCGAGAATCCGCCATATGGTGCACAGTTCGTGTACCGGCTCACAGGCGGCGAGCGGCGCGATAGTGCGAAGATCGTTATCACCAATGTTGCGGGTGACGTTGTTCGGAACCTCACGGGACCGGGTGGACCGGGAACGCACAGAATTGTTTGGGATCTGCGGGCCAATTCACGTCCACTCAGTCCGTCACAACGCCGGGATAGCGTAGTTGCTGCGCGCACGCGTGCACAGCGGCAGGATTCGATTGCGCGAGCCGGTGGCGACACGACGGCAGGCGCCCGCAACATTCCTTCGGGCGCAGATACCGCGGGGATGGGTGCACTGCGTGACAGCATGAACGTGCGTCGCACTCGTGGTGATACAGTTGGCGTTCGTGTTCTTCGCGATTCGATTCAGGAACGGATGCGCACCGCCGGCGGCGGACGCTTCGGCGGCCGTGGAGGACGAGGAGGTTCAGGATCCGAGGAACCAAATCTTCGACCGGCTGAAGCTCCCGCGGGCGGTGCCGGTGCGTTCGGCGGCGGCGCGGGTGGCGCCGGCGGTGGCCGATTCGGAGGCGGAGGCGCACGCCCCGGACCTTCGGTTGAACCTGGCGATTACCTCGTCAGCATTACTGCCAACGGCCAGACCATGCGCAGAACGGTGCACGTCGAGCGTATCGGTGAAATCCGGGAAGACCCGGGTTTCTTCGGTGACGACGAGGATGAGATGGGAGGTGCGGTGGACCTGTCCGACGACGGCGCTGGCGGCTTCTGAGCTAATGCTGGATACGCGTTTTCAGTTGTCAGTTTCAGTAGTTAGTTAGCGCATAACCGATACTGACGACTGACAACTAATGACGCGTAGTTAGCTGGTACCATAAACATTAGATTTCCGACTATTATTCCTGACTGGCGTTCCCCGCGCCCCACAGCATAGGCTTACCGTTCTCAAGCTTGTGCGGAACACACATCACCACTGGAGATCCATGAGATACCGCTATCTCGGACTGGCGTTCGCCGCGCTCTTCGCGTCGGCCGCAAATGCGCAAAAAGCGCCAAAGGTCCGAATCGATTTCGTTGAGGAGACGCTCCCCAATGGACTGCACGTGATTTACAGCGTTGATCGCACGACCCCGGTTGTTGCAACCGAAGTCATGTACAACGTTGGATCCAAGAACGAGGAGAAGGGACGCACGGGCTTCGCTCACCTTTTCGAGCATGTCATGTTCAAGGGCTCGAAGAACGTAGCCGACGGCGCGCACTTCCAGCTTCTCGAGAAGGCCGGCGCACTTGGCGGTCGCGACATCAATGGAACCACTGCATGGGATCGCACCAACTACTTCGAGCAGGTTCCTTCGAACTACCTGGAACTCGCGCTTTGGCTGGAAGCGGATCGC
>JANLYJ010000272.1:0-4046 GCA_031365555.1 Gemmatimonadaceae bacterium
CCGGGCGGGTTACACGTAGGACACGTAGGAACAGCACGAAGAACACGTAGAACTACAAAAATAGGGGGAACTGCAGGGACCTTAGGGTCCTTGCAGTTCCACCGATTTTTGTAGTTGTAGTGGCGGTTCTACGTGTCCTACGTGCTTCTACTACGTGTCCTACGTGTAACCCGCCCGGAGGGCAAACTGTCAGACCGAGAACTACCCTCGGCTGCGAGTCCGACCCTGAAGAAAGCGGTCCAGCAGGTCAACCGTGCGGAGCCGAGCCAATGAGGCGGGCTTGGTACCGAGAACTCGATTGGCGGTAACCGCCAGATGGGAGGACGACGCAAAGCCCAGAACCGTCGCGACATCCCGGATATCGTGCCCGGGATTCTTGCTCAATTCCGCCGCGCCAATCAGCCGCACGAGATCGATGATCCGCTTGAGATTAGGTGCCCCGCCCTGCGCGAAATGGCGGCTCAAATGCTCACGCGTTACACCTACTGAAATGGCAAGATCGCTTGTGCGAATGGGCCGGCCAGCGTAAGGCAACATCGCGCGCCAGGCAGCCCGCTGCATTGGCGTAGTGAGAGCGAGACCAGCTGGAGGATTCTGGAGCGCGGCGGCGAACCGGAACGAAAAAGTGTGCGGCGTAATCAGCTCACGGAGCACCTGTTCGTCGATGCCATCGGCCAGGACATCGGTGAATTCGCTCGCGATGCAGCGTGCGATTGAAGGTCCGTCTGTTGCGCGCATCGGGAGGACACCGAAGAAAGGTGTGCTCGGGAAATCACGCGCAAGTGCGGCGGCGGCCCAGTAGTCCTCGGTTCCACCAAAATCGATTACCGCAGCGTCTACGAGATTTCTTGAAAACGTTTCGGAGAATTCCCTCGACGTTTTTGCGATGGCTATCCGCCACTTTCTGCGAGGGAGCGCGGCACGCAATGACGCGCGCGTTCGCTCGCGCGCAGAAAGAACCAGGATTGTTGGTAGAGCCTGCGCCGAGTTGGTCAGATCAGACTCCCACTGTCTCCAGGTTGGCGCGACCTTCGATGAACTGGGAGACAATCGGATCCTGGGTGTTGCGAATCTCCTCGACAGTTCCGACCTGACGAACCTTTCCTTCGTAGAGCATCGCGATGCGGGAGCCAACTGCATAGGCGCTGCGCATGTCGTGGGTGATCACGATTCCGGTAACGCCGAGCACCTCGCGCATCCGGATCATGAGCTGGTCGATTACGGCGCTGGTGACCGGGTCGAGACCCGTGGTCGGTTCATCATATAGTATGTACTTCGGCTTACGGGCTATCGCCCGGGCAATTCCGACTCGCTTGCGCATTCCGCCCGAAAGTTCGGCGGGATATTTGGACTCGACGTTGGGGAGATCCACCAGTTCCAGTGATTCACCTACCCGTTTCATGATCTCGGGCTCGGTTAGCGTCATGTCCTTCCTCAGTCCCATCGCGACGTTCTGCCCGATGGTGAGGGAGTCGAAGAGCGCCGCGAACTGAAACACATAGCCAATCTTATGGCGGAGTGCGTACAGGTCCTGTCGAGTGAGATTGGGAACTTCCTGTCCATCCACCCACACAGTTCCCTTGTCCGGATCAAGCAGTCCCACGATGTGTTTGATCGCGACGGATTTTCCCGTTCCCGAGTAACCGATGATCACCATCGTTTCGCCTTCTTCCACGTCGAGCGTGAAACCTTCCAGGACGCGCTTAGCGCCGAACGCTTTGTGCACATCGATCAGGCGAATCATTTAGCGATTTTCTGGAAGGGGCTGAAGGACCGCGGGGTGTTCGATATCACAAAAGGGAAGTTAAACCTACCGCCCCGCTTTGCTAGGACATGAAAGTCTCCACTGCTTTCGATAGTGCCACGAAAAGAGGGGCGGATTTCTCCGCCCCTCTTTTGGGACTCTTCTTTGGAGACTCAGGAGCCGAATGCTTTCTTGAGCGCGTCTGCTGCCATTTGTTCGGCGGCGAGTGCATCGGATAAGAGCGCACCCATTCCAAAGAACTCATGCGTCACTCCGGGGAAAGTCTTCTGTTCCACCTGTACTCCCGCTTCACGCAGTTTTGCGGCGAGAATTTCACCGTCGGTGCGCAGTGGGTCTATTTGCGCGTTGATGATCGTCGTCGGTGGAAGTCCTTTCAGATCAGCAGCAACGAGATTCACGCGAGTGTCTGAATTGTCCTGCGGACCATTCAGGTAATTGGTAAAGAACCAGCTCATCATTGCGCGGTTGAGCGGTTTGGCGCTGGCATTCTCCTGATACGAGACAGTGTTGGTATCAGTCCCGGCGATTGGGTAAACCGAGATGATTGCAAGTGGCGCCTGAATTTTCTTGTCCCGCGCCATTATCGCTGTAGCCACGGCCAGTCCGCCGCCAGCACTTTCCCCGGCGATCGCAACGCGCTTTGGATCTCCCTTGAGCGATGCCGCGTTCTTGAGCGCCCATTCATAAGTGGCGTAAGCATCGTCATGTGCGGCGGGAAACTTGTTTTCCGGTCCCTGTCGATAATCAACTGAAACAACAACTGCATTGGCGAGCTTTGAAAGCGCGCGCGCTCCTCCGTCGTACACATCCTTGTTGGCGATCACCCAGCCGCCGCCATGGTAGTACACGACTACTGGAAAGGGACCAGCGCCCGATGCAGGCGTGTAGATCCGCACCGGAAGTGCACCGGCGGGACCCGGCAGGGTGCGATCAACTGAAACTACAGCTGGGTCTGGGGCTGTCGATTTGCCCTTCTTCGTCAGCAGCGATTTTACAGCGTCTGTAGGAGTCGGCTGCTTACGCGCCTCAGCCGCCGACAGAGTTTCGATCGGTTTTCCGCCGAGAGTGCCAAGCTCATCAAGCACTTCTTTCATGGGTGCATTTGGAGCGGCCATCGGAGGGATACTCGCTTTGGTCGCGCTTGCGGCAGTGTCAGTCGCTTTCACTTGGTCCTTGGATGTACACCCGATTAGGGATGTCGTGGCGAGAAATAACGCGGGGATTATCGATCTCATTTGCTACCTCCGGATTGGCCACGGAAGGGCAATATGCATTCCTATCCTACGGTTTTTGAAAAGCGTTGCCACAGAGACCGCAGAACGACATATGGAGATCATTGCGTGTTTTTTTGGGGAACGACACCCCGCAGCCAAGTGCAGTTTCCTGAAAAAAGAGAACTGAAAAGCCACGAATGTTGTTCTGCGGTCTCTGTGGCAGAGCATTTGTCTTACGACTGGCAACAAAAAAGGGCGAGCCGAAGCTCGCCCTTCATTCACTAAGAAAAAAAATTAGTTACGCTGCGAAGCTTCCCAGTGCGCGACCTACATCACCCTCGCGCAAGCGCTTGAGTGCGCGATCACGAAGCTGACGAACACGCTCGCGAGTGACGCCGAGCATCGAGCCGATTTCTTCGAGCGTGTGCTCACGTCCGCCTTCCAGACCGAAGTAAAGACGCAGAACTTTTGCGTCGCGGTGTGGAAGCGTGGTGAGTGCACTTTCGATTTCGTCGTTGAGGAAGCGGTTCATTGCTTCTTCTTCGGTGTCCGGGCCTTCATCAGCTACAAAGCGCTCGATGAGCGAACGGTCGCCTTCAGGATCCATTGGCGCATCGAGTCGTACGTCACCCGTGTTAAGGGCGGCGAGCGACTGCACTACGTCAACCGACAGGCCTGTCAGCTGTGAAAGCTCTTCTGGCGTTGGTTCCCTGCGCATTTTCTGGCGCAGGATTTCGGAAGCCTTGATGATGCGCGAAAGATCCGCGGTGCGATTAAGCGGAACGCGAACTGTACGACCCTGGCGCGCGAGCGAGCTCAGGATTGCCTGCCGAATCCACCACACGGCGTATGAAATGAACTTCACGCCCTGATCCGGATCGAATTTCCGTGCAGCAGTAAGCAGCCCGACATTTCCTTCACCGATGAGATCGATGAGGGGCATGCCGCGGTTCTGGTATTTTTTTGCGACAGAGATGACGAAACGCAGATTGCGCTTCACCAGCTCCTGTAGTGCATCTGGATCGCCAGCGCGGATGCGCCGTGCAACCTCGATCTCCTCGTTCCCC
>JANLYJ010000369.1:0-3657 GCA_031365555.1 Gemmatimonadaceae bacterium
TGCCGACAGATGACGCCGAGCTGCGGGGAATGGTGCGCGTCAGCGAGCAGGGAGCAGCGTTCGTTGTGATGGGCGGTACGCGCTGGGATTCGATTGGCGAATTCGCAGATGCAATGAAGTCTCTGGTGGCAATCTGGTGGGAGCCTTTCGATGGCCGTCGCCAGCTGATCATCGACAGACGAACTCACGCAGAGCCGCTTGCTTCGTTCACGCAGGTAAATCCGGCGGCTGCGGCCCTGCTTCGCGAGCATGTACTCGCTGCCGCCAAAGCTGCGACGCCGACGAAGATGGTTGACGGTTACTCCGGAAGTGGAGAGATCGCAATCGAGATGGCCAACAGCGGAGTGCGTGTTTCAGCGATCGAGCTCGATGCCGATGCGTCTGAATGGAGCGCGGAGCTGATGCCTGAAGGGTCGCACGTGATCAGAGGACGGGTGGAAGACGAGCTGATGGGTGAAATGCCTGCCGATGTAATTCTCTTGAACCCGCCGCGCACAGGTCTCGACGAGGGAGTGCCGGCAATTCTCGAAAACGCAGAGCAGAAGCCAGGTCGTGTGATTTACACGAGCTGCAATCCGGCGACACTCGCGCGCGACGTGGCACGCATGCCCGGGTATGAGATCATTGCGATGAAGTCATTTGACATGTTTCCGCAGACGTCGCATGTGGAGACCGTCTGCGAAATGGTTCCTTCGGCCGCATGAAATATTTCGTGAAGGTCGGTAGTCAGGAGCTGACCGTGAGCATCGACGGCGACGGTGTGCACTTTGGCGATGAGTCGGTGAAAGCGCACGTCGAGGACGTTGCGGGAACCCCGGTTCACATGGTTACGATTGGCAACGAAGTGCATCGTGTTCTTGTAAAGCGCGATCGCGAGCGGGGCAAAGGGTGGTATGCGCTCTGGGTTGGCGGCTATCGGTTTGACGTCGAGGCACTCGATGAGCGGTCTAAAATCATTCGCGAGTTATCGGGCGGAAGCGACAAGCCTACCGGGCCCGCCCCGATCATTGCACCGATGCCGGGACTTATTGTTCGCGTGAACGTTCAGGTCGGGGACGATGTCCAGGCAGGGCAGGGCGTCGTTGTAATGGAAGCAATGAAGATGGAAAACGAGCTGCGCAGTACTTCAGGCGGCCGGGTGAAGACCATTCTTGCTCAGCCCGGCACCGCCGTCGTAAAAGGCGCCAAGCTCGTCGAGTTGGAGTAGAAGCCCTCCAGAGGCATAGTGGGAAAGGAGACCGATGAGACCGGTGAGGGATAGACGCTTTCTCACCGGTCTCACCGGTCTCCTTTCCACCAAACCCGGTCTCATGTTCCCATAAAACCCTGGCAAAGGGCAGGACTACGGCGTCCGTTGACTCTTTCCGCAAGATCGCCTAAGTTTAAAGGCTGTCGTAGAACCGTTACGTCGTTGCCTCATCACGACTTCCGGACTCGCGAGCGGCTCCAAAAATCAGCCCGACTTTAGCATCCAAATGAAGACTTTCACAGCATCACCAGCAACGATCACTCATCAGTGGTTCATCGTAGACGCCGAGGGCATGGTGCTCGGCCGTCTGGCGACTGAAATCGCGAGAATCATTCGTGGCAAGCACAAGCCGACGTTTACGCCGCACATGGACACGGGCGACAACGTCATCGTCATCAACGCGTCGAAAGTTCGCGTGACAGGCAAGAAAGCCGAGCAGAAGCGGTATTTCCGCCACACCGGCTACATGGGTCACGAGCGCTTCACGCCATTCGAGACGATGATCGAGAAGCACCCTGAGCGCGTTATCGAGAAGGCAGTCTACGGAATGCTTCCGAAGACTGCACTCGGACGTCAGGTACTTCGCAGAAAGCTGCGCGTTTTCGCAGGCGACAAGCACGACCATGCGGCACAGACGCCGAAGGTTCTGGACCTCAAGAAGAGTGACTCGAAGTAATGGCTGAAACAACGACGCACACGATCGGACGCCGCAAGGAAGCGTCCTGCAGACTGTACCTCAAGCCCGGTTCGGGAAAGTGGTCGGTCAATGGACGCACGCTCGGCGATTATTTCCCGCGCCCGGCACATGTATCAGCGATTCAGCAGCCATTCACGGCGACTGACACGCTCGGACGCTATGACATCATGGCGAAGGTGCAGGGTGGCGGACTTACAGGTCAGGCCGGCGCACTGAGACTCGCAGTTGCACGCGCGCTCGTGAAGCTGGACGAAGGACACCGCCGCAAGCTAAGGGATCTCGGTCTGCTGACGCGTGATGCGCGTGCGGTCGAGCGTAAGAAGCCAGGCCGTCCGAAGGCAAGAAAGAAGTTCCAGTTCAGCAAGCGGTAAACCCAAGCAGTTTCATCAAACACTCTGCCTGAGCCTGCAGCGGGTGCCGTGAAAACGGTCGAAGCGGGCGATGAAGGCAGAGGATGTTTAAAACCCGTCCGGATACACCCCGGACACAAATTAGAGAGGCAAGTTCAGTAGATGTCGCAGCCCAATCTCGAGCAGCTGCTCGAAGCCGGAGTTCACTTCGGCCACCAGACCCGCCGTTGGAATCCGAAGATGCGCCGTTTCATCTTCGCAGAGCGGAATGGAATTCATATCATCGACCTGCAGAAGACTCTTCGGCAGCTCGAGCTCGCACAGAAGCGCGTCCGCGAAGTAGTTCTTCGTGGGGAAGCGGTTCTTTTCGTCTGCACCAAGCGGCAGCTGGTCAACATCGTCAAGTCCGAAGCTGAACGCTGCGGCGCGATGTTCGTCACCGAGCGCTGGCTGGGTGGACTGCTCACCAATTTCCAGACGGTGAAGAAGCAGGTCCGCAGACTGAAGGAGCTCGAGGCTGGAAGTGAAGCCGGTGGTGACTTCGAGAACTACACCAAGAAAGAGCGCCTGATGATGAGCCGTCAGCGCGACAAGCTTGCAAAGAATCTTTCTGGTATCAAGAGCATGACGCGCCTGCCGGGACTGATCTTTGTGGTCGATTCCAAGAAGGAGCGCATTGCAGTTGCTGAAGCCAATAAGCTGAACATCCCGTTGATCGCTCTCGTCGATACGAACGCGGATCCGGACCTGATCACTGTGCCGATCGCAGGAAATGACGACGCGATCAAGTCGGTTGAGCTCGTGACGAAGGCGATTGCGGATGCCATCGTTGAAGCCAAGCGCGAAGCGCCAGTTCGTGAAGAAGCCGAAGAGTCCGAGTCGTACACGTACAGCTCAGACCGTGGCAGCGAACCGGCAGGTGGCGACGAAGAGAGAAAGAGAAAGCGTCGTCCCCGCAGACGGCGTGCAAAGCCCGAGGCAATTGCAGCGCGCCTCAAGACCGGTGAAGTTGGTGAAGCCGGCGAAGCAGGAGCAGGTGAAGGTGATGCAGAAGGAGCAGCAGATGATGCTCCCGGCGAATCGGCAGAAGGTTAAGTTTCCCACGCTCAGCGAGGGATACGCGCCGCCGGGCAGGTAGTCCGGCGGCGTTCTAATAAGTCAGAGAATCGCGGACCTGGGTCCGCTTGAACGATTGAGGTTATGAAGATGGCGTTTACAGCAAAAGATGTTTCCACGCTTCGTCAGAAGACGGGCGCAGGAATGATGGAGTGCAAGAAGGCGTTGACCGAGACGGGCGACATGGATAAGGCAGTGGAATACCTTCGCACGAAGGGAATTGCCAAGGCCGGTCAGCGGATCGG
>JANLYJ010000370.1:0-11055 GCA_031365555.1 Gemmatimonadaceae bacterium
CAGTAAACAGCATTAATGATGGGGACCCGGTTCGCAGGGTCCTTTCGCGTTTACTCGATGAACTCGGCTCGACCGATTACAACGCACGCGATTTTGCGACTGCCCTGCTTTCATACGGCCGAGCGCTGGACTACGCAGGAAAGTGGAAGCTTGCGGCCGACGTATTCGGGACAGTGGCTGAATTCTCGCCGCCGCGCGTGGATCCCCGCATTGCTGTCGAAGCGCACTCTGCACTTGGTGCTGCCGCAAGACGCGCGGGAGACTGGGAGCTGTCGTCAGCCGGTTATGCCAATGCTTCGCACATTGCCGAGACAGTAGGCGATCTCGCTGGAATGCTGCGCGTACAGGTTGGTATGGCCAACACGCACGCTGCGCGCGGCAATTTTCCCGCAGCTGAAGAGATCCTCAAGCGTGTGGTTGCAGAAGCAAGTGTCAGCCACCTGGAAGACGTAGCCGCAGTCGCACTGCATACGCGCGCATCTGTTGCGCATGGAAGGGGGAAATACGCGGATGCAGTGCGGCTCGGCTACGAGGCTTTGAAGCTTACGACGAATGCCAACTCACGTGACGGAATCCTGGCGGATATCGCTGCCTGTTTTCAGGAGCTCGGGATGCGTGAGTCGGCGCGAGATGCACATCTCATTGTTGCGGCCACGTCGCAGGATCAGTGGGTAAGGTGGCAGGCAACGCTCAACTTGATGCAGCTGGCGACTACGGACGGAATGCAGCAGGCGTTCGACAGCTACGCCTCAGAGCTCGCTGGCGCTTCGCTGAGTCCCACCTGGCGCGCCTACTTCTATCTGTACCTCGGTCAGGGCCATGACCGGTTTGGCCGGTACGACCTGGCAGTCGAGAATCTCACTCAGGCCGTGGCCTATTCGGCGGAGCATCAGGTCCACCGTGTGACGATCGAAGCAGAGCAGGCTCTGGCCGCTATCGCGACCGGTGAAAGGGATCGGGCCAGTGCGGCGAAATACGTCGAGCCTTCATACGAGGAGGGCGTGGACGAAGTGGCTCATGCCATTTCGGAGCTGCGGCGGACTACGTTCACGCCGTAGCACAACTAGACCGGACAACAAAAAGCGGGCTCTTTCGAGCCCGCTTTTTTGTGTCTGAACTTAAAATCTGGCTTTAGTGTCCATCGCAAACATTCGATCCGCTTGTCACCGTGCAAGTGTTGCTGGGGCCTGTTGCGTCAGCACAGGCTGTGAGGACAAACGTAGCAACTGCAGCGGTGGCGATTAGGAGGCGGCGGCGGATCATCGGGGGTATCTCCAAAGAGGGAACAGGTTTGTCATTTTGAGTCAAACCAGATTTCCCAGAAGCTACGGCATTTTGGCCGCCCAAAAATGTCGATTCTATATCAAAAACTGACGATTCTATATCGATAAGTGTAGGTTTCATGTCGTATGATTGCCCTTTTCGTCCCCGACCGCCTCGTAGGCCATCTCCAGCATGTTTTGGCTCCTGAAGCCGAGATTATGATTGCGAGGAGTTGGCACCAGCTGGACGAGATTATTCGGACTGAGGCTGTTGAAGTGGTGGTTGCTGATCCTGCGGCTGACGGGGTTCTCAAGTCTGAGGAGATTGCGCGGCTTCTCCAGCAGTATCCCTCTCTGCCGGTTGTCGCGTACGTAGGCGTTGCAGCGCCGCAGATGAGAGCGATCCTGGATCTGTCGAAATCGGGTTTGCAGCATGTAGTTCTTCATCGCTTTGAAGATTCAAGCGCCCGATTTTCGGCTCTGATTAACCGCGTCCGGGGTGATCCACTTTCCCGGAGAATGCTAGCAGAGCTGGCTCCGTATCTCTCACAGCTCCCGCTCGAGCTGGCGGCGGCTGTAGAAGATATGTTCAAAAGGCCGAACCGGTTTGAAACGGCTTTGGATTTGGGCGTAGCGGCGGGTATTCCGAGTGTCAGGCTTTACAGGAGCTTCGACGTTGCCGGGCTTGGGTCGCCCAAGAAGCTGTTAATTGCGGCCAAGCTCCTCCGGGCATCCGCCTACCTCCGCAACCCTGGCTATGCTGTCGCTAATGTGGCAACCAAGGTGGGGTACAAATACAGCCGCAAGTTTACCCATCATTGCATGATGGTTTTCGGAATGAATCCGGCGCGGGTGAGGAAGCGGCTGAGCGAGGAGGATTCGATAGTACTGATCAGGAAATGGCTGACGGCAAATCTGCCCGACGACGAGGATGAATCGTCTTTTCCGACCCGAGAGAAAATCGACAGTTTTTGAGAGGGAATAGGCATTTTTGGAGCTCTTCCTTAGGCGTAGAGTTCGGGAATACCGAACGCACGGAGCCCTGTTGTCACGCCGTTTCGACCTACCTCGCCACGTTTCGACATATCCGATCTCTTCTGGGGCCGGCCTGTTCACGGCAATGCCTCGCCTCGCCGATCGCGAGATGCCAGCAACGACGATACTGGTCGTTGAGGACAATGCGCAGGTCAGGCGTACTATTGGGCGGAGTCTCCGTGGGAACGGCTACGCGGTAATCGAAGCGTGTGATAGTTATGAGGCTCTCGAGATAATCGAATCTCGGCCCGGTGCGGTTTCGCTCGTCGTGACTGATCTCGTGCTTTCCGGCATCAATGGTCTCGAGTTGGCAAAGACCATCGATCGTAAGGAGCCGGGCATTCAGGTGATTTTCATGTCCGCCTACGGCGATGATCCCTGGGGTCTTCGCGCCAAGGTTCCTGAGGATCAGTTTCTCGCGAAGCCATTTTCACTAACCGATCTGCTTGAAGTCGTTCGGAGATCGTTGTTGGTCTGAATCGTGAAGAGCGGTGTAATAATTACATATGCTCTACACACTGCTTGCGAGCTTACTGCTAGCTCTTCCATCACCGCCCGCTCCGAAGCTTGGTTCCTATGTGGCAACCAAGTTCAACGACGCGCCTTTGCCCGGCGTTGCAACACTTCAGGCGAGTGAAGGCTTTCGGCACTGGGTAAAGCTCGAGCAGGGAATCGTAAGGCTTCAGGCGAACGGCAAGTTCACTGCGTCGTTTCGGTATTACCACCAACACCTGCGCAGCCGGGAGAAACCCGGACGATCACAGATTCTGTCGCGTACCTACAATGGCAGATATACAGTGCACGGGAGTACGATTTCATTCATCCCGGTGAATACAGGTTCAAAGCAACCTGTGGCTCCTTTCCCTGGAACCCTCGATGCGAACGGAATGCACGTTCGATATTCAGTGACTGACGGCGGAATCAAGCACAACCTCAAGCTCGACCTGCGATACGACGCTACCTACTGGTAGACATCAGGGGGCAATAAATGCCCGGACCTGATTGTACACAGTCACGTCGCTGATCAGGTTCAGGTGTCCAATCGCCGATGTTTGATTGTTGGTTGCACCTGTTAGCAGAACACTGTTGTTGGGCAGAATTGTCTGATCGGCTGGTGACCACCATGTGCCGTAGCGCACGCCTCCCGGCGTTTCGTCTCCCGAATTAAGCGCCGTCAGGAATGTTGATCCCGGTCGCAGTTCAATGCAGGGCGAGAACCCGCAATCGTTGGCGGTTGTGGTTCCGTGATTCGGGCCGCCGAGCGATACCCACGCATCGACCTTTCCGTCTCCACCAAGGTTTTTGATGTAGTAGCGAGTTGACAGGCTGCCCATGGAGTGGGCGATGATATCGACTTTGGTTGCCGAGGTGGTCGCCAGAATGTTGTCTACCTTGACCTTGATGTCATCAGCGATGTTCACGTTCGATTGAAGGACGCCATAGTCGAATGTATAGATCTCGGCGTTTGTCCAGCCGGCAGCTTTGAACTGAGCGATCATCCCATTCCAGTCCTGCGACGTACGCGCATATCCGTGGACGAAGAGAATTGGATCGTGCGACACCGTTTTTGGTACGAGCGAGGTGTCTGCAGAACATCCAGCGGCGAAAATGACGGCGGCAAAAAGCGAGAGCCTGCGATTGATGGAATTCATGGATGTGCTGTGAGTTTGTTCCGTTTAATTGGGCAAAGCAGGTACCGTCGCCGCTGCTCTGGCTTGGCAATCCCTTTGCATTACGACCAAGGCATTCGGAGGGTAACCAATGCGACTAATTGAATCGACTAAAACGGGAAAACGCTCGGTGGGCGGGGCGCTTTTCAGTATTGTCCTACATTCAGCAATTATTCTGCTGGCGGTCTTCGCGACCGCGCGTGCAGGTATCAAGAGCGAAAAGGAAGATGCTCACAAGGTGAGCTTCGTAAAAGTGAAACCGTCGGAGCCGCCTCCGGTTAAGAAGGACGAGCCGCCTCCACCGAAAAAGGCTGAGCCGCCGAAGGTCAAGAAGTCGGCGCCAACTCCGCCAAAGATGACGCCTGTCACGCCACCGATGGTTGCGCCGCCGAAAGGGTTCGAAGTGCTGCGCGCACCTGTGAGTGTGCCTGTGGACATTCCGAAGATCGATCTTTCGAAAGCTGTTACAAACGAGGCTGACTTTAGCGGAAAGGGAGTTGCTGGCGGTTCCGCCAAGGGTGCCGAAGGTGGAGCAGGAGATAAGGATTCCAAGGGAACCGAGGGTGGAGATCCGAACAGGACCTACTTCGAGTTTCAGGTAGAGCAGCCTGTGCAGCCGCTCGGTGGGGCGCAGCCGCAGTATCCTGAATCGCTCCGCTCGACGGGCGAAGAAGGCGAGGTGCTCGCAGAGTTTGTCGTGAACGAGAGCGGCCGCGTGGAAATGAGCACATTCAAGGTGCTTAAGTCCAGCAACCCGGCATTCACGGCCGCGGTGAAAAGGGCTCTGAGCGGGATGCGCTTCAGGCCTGCCAAGATCGGCGGGCGCAGTGTGTCGCAGGTTGTACAGCAGCCGTTCCAATTCAAACTGGACAGATAGGCGGCAGGATCAGTGCGGTTGGTTGAAGGTTGGAGGGCCGTGGAGCATTTTCACGGTCCTCTCTTTTTATGGGCAGTTATGAATTCTGTAAGAGCCGCGGTAGGACTTCTGGTTCTCGCTTCTTCGTTGTCGGCGCAGCCGGTAAGCGGGAAGAGATACAATCGCATTGTCATCCGGAACGCCACGATAGTAGATGGAAATGGAACGCCGGCGTCCGGGCCTGCGGACATCACCATTGAAGGGAACCGGATTGCAAGCATCCGGTGGCGCGATGCGGTTGCAGCTGCGGGTGGGCCGAATGTGTCAGGGACAGGTGGCACGACCAGCACGACATCAGGCGATGTCGAGATCGATGCGACGGGGAAGTACGTGCTTCCCGGACTCATCAATGCACATGCACACATCCAGGATGGGCGGGCCGGTGTAACGCAGCCGCTCGAGTACGAATTCAAGATCTGGCTCGCGTCGGGAATAACGAGTGTGCGCGAGGTAGGTCATGACAATGTGCGGGCACTGCTCCAGCTCCGTGAGCAAAGCCGCGCAAACACTATCGAAGCTCCAAGAATTTTTGCTTACGCGAGATTCTCAAATGCTCCGTCGCCACGCACGCCGGAAGAGGCGCGTGCGCGCGTGCGGATGTACAAAGAGATGGGTGTTGACGGGATCAAGCTTGTCGGAAGCGACCGCGACATCATGGCTGCAATGGAAGATGAAGCGCATAAAGCAGGATTACGCATTGCGCACCATGCAGGCGTCGAGGAAACGACTGCGTGGGATGACATAAAGTTCGGCACGACAAGCATCGAGCACTGGTATGGGATTCCGGACGCCGCAATCCCGGACCACGTGCAGGATTTTCCGCCGACGTATAACTACCGGAATGAAGTTGACAGGTTTCGATACGCCGGTCATCTCTGGCGGGAAGCTGACCCGGCACTTCTCGGAAAAGTTCTGGACGGAATGGTTGCAGCAAATGTTGCCTGGGTCCCAACCTTCGACATCTACGAAGCAAGCCGGGATCTGCAGCGCGCACAGACTCAGCCCTGGTTCAAGGACTACCTGCATCCCACACTCGAGGAATATTTCCGCCCCAATCCGGCAAATCACGGATCATACTTTCTCGGATGGACGTCAACTGACGAAGCTTTCTGGAAAGAGAACTACCGGATCTGGATGAGTGCAGTGCGTGATTTCGAGCGTCGTGGCGGTCTTGTGGGCGCAGGGGACGACGCAGGGTTCATATATCAGATGTACGGCTTCGGATTGATCAGGGAGCTGGAGCTGCATCAGGAAGCGGGTTTCAGCACGATCAAGGTCATTCAGCACGCTACGGGCAACAACGCGCGGATACTGGGTCAGGAGGGCAATATCGGCCGAGTGCGTGCCGGGTATCTGGCGGATCTAATAGTTGTGAACGGAAATCCGCTGGAGAACCTCAAAGTGTTGTATCCGACCGGTGTGGATGTGGTGCGGGACGGGAAGCAGATTCACACAGGCGGCGTGGAGTGGACCATCAAAGACGGAATTCCTTATCACGGTCCAACTCTGATGCAGCAGGTAAAGGAGATGGTGGCGAAGGCACGTTCAGGTCGAGGGATGTAGCTCTGTCACGCAGAAATGAATGGGCGAGCGAAGCCTCTTCTTTTCACTTCTGTGACCTGAATAAAAAAAGAAGCGCAGGCGAGGATTCGACTGCGCTTCATTCTTGTCCCGCTGAATTAGCTCTGGAACTGATCCTGACCGGAGCCGTTTGCGTCGTTCGAGGAACGCTGAGCATTGAGGCGATTGCGTGATGCTTCGCCCCCTTTGCGGCCAGCTACTCGTGCTTCTTCGCTCGTGAACTCGTGCGCAGTTCCCTTCTGGTGTGCTGCTCGGCCCCCTTTGGAAGCGATCTCGCGCTGCTTCGCTGGGTCCATTGCTGCGAACCCACGCTGGGCCCGGGTTCCTTCCGCCCTCGAACCGAAGCCGTCGTTGTGTTGATCTGCCATCCTTCCTCCAAAACCGCCACGCGGTTGCGCAAAGATTGTCATTTGGCCGCTCTAAGCGGCCGCGATTATCGGCTTGAGGGGCAAAGTGCAGGCCGTAATTCAGAACCAGCCCGAAATTGCTATTTATGGGGCTCTGCCCCCGTTTTCGGGTGTAGGAACGACTTGTGCGACCGAGGCAGGGCAGTGGGGTGTTCTTGGTCCCACAGGCGGCTATCTTTGCGTTTACGAAGATTTTTGATCAGAAACTGCACTGAGGTGAAATGGAACAAGCCGATCGGGAGATGATGTCCAAGATCGAGGTCCTGGCGGACTTGGAGAACGTTGTGCACGACCTGATGGTCGCGCATGAAGCGAAGCGGGTTCTCTGGTTTCCCAGCGAGCTGCTCAATCCTGCTCCGGGTGAAGATCCGGAAAAGCATATCAGAGACCTAAGGGAGCGGGCGCGTGGAATTAGCGACCCTGCACGAGTAGCGTTAGCGCTCAACCTCCTGACCGAGGAAGGGCTGCCGCATTTTCACAGACTCCTCGCAGTGTACCTGGGCGATGCGAGTTACTGGCAGAAATGGACCAATCTCTGGACTGCTGAAGAGGACCGGCACGGCGCGGTGCTGCACGACTACGTGCACGATGCGAAGGTGTTCCAACCCATCGTAATCGAGAAGATGCAGTTCGACTATATCAGGGCTGGATTCGAGCCTTCATGGGACAAGGATCCGTACCGCGTATTCGTCTACACGTCGCTGCAGGAACGTGCCACACAGGTCTCGCATGCAAACACCGGAAAGCTTGCATCAGAGTATGAGCCGACGATTGGAACTGTGCTTTCGAATGTGGCGAAGGAAGAAGCGCGTCACTATACGTTCTACAGGACGATCTTCAAGGAAGTCCTGAAGCGTGATCCCAATACTGCTCTGGATTCAGCGGCGCGTGTGATGCCGGCGATCGATATGCCTGGAGTGAACATGCCACACTTCCGCGAGCTCGCAGATGTGGTGCGCCGTGCGGGCATCTACGGTCCGCGAGATTATCTCAAGATCGTCGAAGAGCAGATCAAGTTTTGGGCGGTTGATAAGCTTGACGGGCTTAACGAAGTCGGACGCAAGGCACAGGAGAAGATTCTGGAGATTCCGGCGCGGCTCGAGCGAATTGCGGATGTGATGGAGAAAAAGTCCAAACCCAAGACTTTTTCGTTCGACGTCACCTTCGCAAAAGAATTCGCAATGGATTGAAGGGCGAAAGAGCTGCGCGGAGGAGTCTGCTCATGGGGAGACTTCTCCGCGCAACTCTACTTGTTTGAGGCTGAACTACGAAGCTATGATGCCATTCCGTCGAGACCGATTGGTCCGGCGGATTTTTGCATTGCAGATATGACGAATGCGATGTGTTCGTCGAGGTCGACTCCCATCTCCTGCGCGCCGAGTATCACGTCGTCACGATTTACGCCGCGGGCAAACGCTTTGTCCTTCATTTTCTTGCGCACTGACTTCGCTTCGACTTCGTGCACACTCTTGCTGGGTCGCACGAGAGCAGTCGCTGTGATCAGTCCGGTGAGCTCGTCTACTGCAAAGAGTGTCTGCGCCATTTTTGTCACACGGGGCGTGTTGCAGTAAGTCGCGTGGCCAAGAATTGCGTCGAGGATGTCTTCTGGGTAGCCGCGCCCGCGAAGAATTTTCACGCCGCCGGCCGGGTGTTCTTCTGTGGCTGAGTGTGCGTCGTTGGGAAACCGCTCGTAGTCAAAATCGTGAACCAGTCCGGCTGTACCCCATCGGTCCTGATCTTCACCAAACTTCTCGGCGTAAGCGCGCATGGCGGCTTCCACGGAAAGCATGTGTTTTCGAAGTGAATCGCTGGCCGTGTACTCATGGACCAGCGCGAGAGTTTCTTCGCGGGACGGAAAGTCAGTCATGGTTCGAATGTACGCTGTGAGATGGGGGGTGCAATCACCCGCACTTGGTTACGAGAGGCAAGACAGTGAACACGATGTCGGCAATTGCCTGCAGGGCCAGCAGCCCCGGGAGCATTGCCCGCACTGCAAAGGTATCCCGATTCACCGGACGGAAAGTGGATCTGTACATCCACCAACCCCATGCGATAACAGCAGATTCGAAAAGAAAATCCAGAAGAGGGCGGGAATAGAGTCTCAGGCCGATCGTCGGGCCGCCACTCCATGTGGGCTTCGATCCCGTCACGAAATCCCCGAGGATGTGTGAGACAACGAGCAGGGCGAGAATTTTCGCTACATACCAGCTTCCAAAAACGAAGCGCCCAACCATCCCCGCGAGAACTGCAAGCAGCGCAATTGCGGGAAGTGAATGTGATAGAAGCGCAGGCCTGATTGTGCCCGCGCGCGTTGTACACACGGCGACATCGATCCAGTCGGGGAGCTGCGACGCCACGACGAGAAGCCAGAGCGGGACAATCGGAATCCAACGCCGTGCAGAAATGCCGAGTGCAATGTGACCTCCGTACATCAGCGCCGCGCTTTGCGATCAACGACGATTACGAAAACGATTCCGGCGAGAAGGCCTACAGCCAGCTTCCACGGTCCCACGATGGAACCAAGAGCTTCGATCAGGCTCACCTAGCGCAGAAACCGGCGCGCAAGCTGTTCGAGACGCTCGTCATTCTCGGAAATTGCGCGGTCAAGAATGTTCCGAACGTGCGGAAAGAGCCGCGGCTCTCCCCAGTAGTATCCGGTCGCAGCTTCGCCGCTCCCTGTATCTCCGGCCCGCGCGGAGGAGAGAATGGCTTCTGCGGCAGCGGCATCAAAACCGGGATCATCGCGCGGAGGAAGATCGAAGCGCGCACCGGGATTACCCCAGTGTCCTGAGTCTTCTTTTGTGAATGCACGTGACATAAGAGTATCAATTGCAGGAAATTCGCCAACTAAGGCCAGACCGCTTCCGCCTGCTGCAAATGGCGGTGCTGATGCCGCGGGAGAATGGAGAATGCTGAGAAAAGGTTATATCTCATCTTACCGCCAAAGGGCGAAACGATCTTAATGTCTGACAAGTTATGCCGTTCGGAGCCGCGAATCAGATGCACGAGCTCCGACTGGAGCCTGGAGAAGTCTGTCGTGGACTCGGTCCTGGATTGAATATCCCTGGGTTCAAACTCTGCCGTCGTCTTGACGCGTCCGATGCGAGTGCGCCCGAGCTTGCGCAGCGGTCCGACCATCGTTGACAGGAGAAACCCTGCGGTATCCCGCTTGAAGCTTTTAGACGACCGGGCGCCTGAGCTGACGTCCTTCTCGAGCGCTGATCTGATCAGCGGAATGAAGGCGCGGGATGTCATGTTCAGGTGCTCGACGCATTCACTCATCGACCAGCTTTCCGGAGCGCTGCGCTGAGTCCATTTGTCGTCGGCGGTTCGCGCAGCCAGCGACATTAAGCGCTTTTCGGCAGACTCGAAGCTGGCAATTATTTCCATTATCTGCGAATGTGCGTCAGCCATTGAACCGATACCTTATTGAGCATGAATGTTACGCATCTTGAGTGCGCTGCCTGCGGCGCCAGCTACGCGAAAGGCACAGTGCAGAATCTTTGCACAAAATGCAGCAAGCCCCTGCTTGTTCGCTACGACCTGGGGAATGCAGGCCGCAAGCTAACGCGCGAAAGCCTTGTTGGACGGAGCGCGGACATGTGGCGGTATCGTGAGGTCCTTCCGGTGGAATCGGACGAGAACATTGTCACTTTGGGCGAAGGCTTTACAAAGCTGATTCACGCAGAGCGTCTGGGCCGCGAGGTGGGGCTAAAGAATCTTTTCATCAAGGACGAATCGACAAATCCGACGCAGAGCTTCAAGGCGCGTGGAATGTCGATGGCTGTCTCGATGGCCAAGGAACTTGGTATAAAAAAGCTCGCCGCCCCGTCAGCTGGGAACGCCGGCGGAGCGCTATCGGCTTATGCAGCGCGTGCAGGCATCGAAGCGTACATCTTCATGCCGCGTGACACTCCGCGCGCGAACATTGTCGAATGCGAGCTGACTGGCGCGCATGTCACTCTCATCGACGGACTGATTACCGATTGCGGTGCGGAAGTGGGCCGGCGCAAGGAAGCCGAGGGGTGGTTCGATGTTTCGACGCTGAAGGAGCCGTATCGTGTGGAAGGCAAAAAGACTCTTGGGTACGAGCTCGCAGAGCAGGGTGGCTGGACGCTCCCAGATGTGATCATCTATCCCACCGGTGGCGGAACCGGGTTGATCGGAATGTGGAAAGCGTTCGA
>JANLYJ010000367.1:0-1992 GCA_031365555.1 Gemmatimonadaceae bacterium
AGTTTCAGTTGGGCTGGTCGTGACACGCACGGTTGCGGGTAAGAGGACACGGCCTCACACGTTTGCTCTTCTGGGATGGGCTACGCTCCTCGCTTTCGCCCAGGGCTTCACGACCGTGGAAGCTCACAGTCCGATGATCATCGCTTCGACCGCGATTCTGCTCGGCCTCGCAGTCACAACCCTGGATGACTTCGCAGCGGGCATTACAATGCCTGCTGTTGTGCGCACTCCGTTCGCGGCCGTTGCCCGAGTCGCCTTGAGCTTCCTCTCCGAGCTGGTTGGCATTCCAAGGAGTATTGGCGGACTTCGCACCCGTCCGAGAATTCGCGGTGTTCTGCTCGCCATCCCATTCGTTCTGATACTGGTTGCGCTGCTGTCGCGAGCCGATCCGATTCTGGACTCCGTACGGGAAACAATGTTCGGATGGCTGTCTATCTGGAGTATCGACGGAAAATTCATTTTCTTCGTCGCCGTCGCAGCAATTACGCTCGGAGCATACGCGCTCGCTGCGGGCCCGAAGGAACAGCGGTTACCGGCACTGCCTGAAACTCCGCTTCCATTTCTGTTGGGCCAGACCGAGACACGAATTCTTGTGGGCGCTGTCACCGCGGTTCTATGGCTGTTCGTCCTGCTTCAGATCTTTGCGCTGACGCGGAATCCAGCTGGAGTGGCCGGTACCGGTGTGACGTACGCTGAATACGCACGACGCGGATTTGCGGAGTTGTCGGTAGCGGCAGCTTTGGTTCTTGGGCTCATTCTCTCCATTGAAGTTTTCCGCGCGCCGGAAAGTTCGCATTCCAGCCGCCGACTCGAGATTGCGGCAATAGTTGGCATCGAGATCATTCTAGTTCTGGCATTCAGGCGCGTACTTCTTTACGAAAGCGCCTATGGATTCACTACCGAGCGGCTGATTGCGCAGGCATACATGACAGTTGTTGCCGCGTCATTTGTTCTGCTTGGCCTCGATCTGCGGCGCGGCAGTGTGTCACCGGCATTCGGCCGCCACGGGATGATGTTGACCCTGGCTGCCGTGACCGTGTTCGCGTACTGGAATTACGAAGGTTGGATAGTGAAAAAGAATTTCGAGCGCGCACAGAACGGGGCAGAGCTGGATGTAGGCTATCTCCGTCGCTTGTCCGTTGGCGCCGCACCCTCGCTCATGCAAAAACGCCCGCTGCTCGACACTCAACAGCGCGCGCAGATCGATTCAGCGCTTCGCTGCAGGAAGCTCCCTGATGACGCCCACTGGTATGAGTGGAACATGAGGCGTGACAATGCGCGGAAAGCGCTCGCTTCACTTCCGGGAGAGTGCCAAACCCGTCACGCGTCACTGGCGGAAAAACCCTAGAAGTGAACTTCCTGGCCGGGAGTTAGCAGCCGGAGACGGGAATCTCCTGAAAAAGCTTTCTTCACATCGCTAGCCGTTGCAAATGGCGGAGGCAGAGTTCCGATGTGCATCGGCACGATTACCTTCGGGTGGAAGTACTGCTTGATGGCGAAAGCTGCAGCGGCCGGATTCTCACCTGCTCTTCCACCGCCCATCGCAAAGAGCAGGATCGTCGGATGGAAAAAGTGTTCGATTAGCGCCATGTCGCCGAACACCCATGTGTCGCCGGTGTGGTAAAGCGTTCGGCCATCGCGGAACTTCAACACGTATCCCATCGCGTGACCGGGCGTCACGGAATGAATTGCGGTGACAGAGTGAATCTCAACATCGCCCACAACCTGCATTCCGCCAATGTTGATAGTCATGTACTGGCCATCCGGGATCTTCATCAACTCGATATGGTCACCCGTCGCGATCACTTTGGAACCGCTCAGGCGGGCGAGCCTTGGCGCGTCGCCGTCATGATCCCCGTGCGGGTGTGTTACGAGGATTGCATCGGGCCGCGTACCGGGCGCGCTGAATCTGGTGGTGTCACGAAATGCAGCTGGGGCGGCGCCATTTCCTTCGATCCAGGGATCTATCAGCAGGCGGGTTCCACCCGGAGA
>JANLYJ010000413.1:0-1804 GCA_031365555.1 Gemmatimonadaceae bacterium
CGAGTCCCCAGATGGCAATCCGGGCTCCCTTTAGTTTGTCACCCAAAGCCGCCCGGAGTTTCTTCCCAAGCAGCATTTTCTGGCGCTCATTTACTGAATCCACGGCATTCAGCACGTCCAAAGGCAGTCCGATCCCGTCGGCGGTCCGCATGAGTGCCTTTACATCTTTCGGAAAACATGACCCGCCATAGCCCGGTCCTGGAAAGAGAAAGCTCGTTCCGATACGCGAGTCACTTCCAATTCCCTTCCGAACGAAGTCCACATTCGCGCCAACCTGTTCACAAAGGTTCGCAATCTCGTTCATGAAGGAGATGCGTGTCGCCAGCATCCCATTGGCAGCGTACTTGGTCATCTCGGCCGAAGGAATATCCATCAGGATGATTGGATTTCCCGTTCGCACAAAGGGAGCATAAAGCTCCGACATCACACGGCGGGCCTGCTGGCTGTCAACACCAAGCACCACACGGTCAGGCTTCATGAAGTCGTCTACCGCAGCGCCTTCCTTCAGGAACTCCGGATTGCTGCACATGAAGAACTGGTGCTTCGCATGCTTGCCGATCTCGGCCGCAACTCTTGCCGCAGTTCCAACCGGCACTGTTGACTTGGTGACGACGATCAGGTCGCGCGTCATGTGCTTCCCAATCAACTCTGCAACCCTCAGAACGTGCTGCAGGTCGGCTGACCCGTCTTCACCGGGCGGTGTGCCGACAGCAATGAAAACCACATCTGACTGAGCGATCGATCCGCCCACGTCGGTGGTGAACTCGAGTCGGCCTTGTTCCTGATTCCGTTCTACGAGGCCTTCGAGCCCCGGCTCATAAATTGGAAGCTTGTTTTTCTTCAGTCCTGCAATCTTTTTCGTATCGACGTCGGCGCACACGACATCGTTACCGGTCTCGGCGAGGCACGCCCCAACCACCAGACCGACATAGCCCGATCCGATTACGGAGATCTTCATCCTTCGCTCCTCAGCTGACTAGAGCGAGCGAATGAGTTCCCGACGTGAGCGATACAACGCGCCCGCGGGGATTGGAGAGCAAGGCTGTCGCATTCCGTGTGTCGACAACGATCGACGCCAGGTCCACCACGCGGCGGTAATCCACATTCGTATGGTCGGTGATGATTACGACCGCATCCGCGCTGGTGAGCTCCGCATCTGTCAGCTCTACGCTTTTGTGCTCGTGCCCATCTTCGCGGAAAACAGCGACGTGCGGATCGTGGTAGACGACCATGGCACCCTGATCTTCAAGAAGGCGGATCACATCCAGCGCGGGACTCTCGCGCATGTCATCGATGTCCTTTTTGTAAGCGACTCCGAGTACGAGGACCCGGCTGCCATTTACGGCTTTTTTGTCCTCGTTCAGCGCTGTCGCAACTTTGCGCGCGACAATCGCAGGCATTTCACTGTTGATCTCGCTAGCGAGATCGATGAAACGAGTCTTGTAGTTCAGCGTCCGCATCTTCCAGGCGAGGTAGTGCGGGTCGAGCGGAATGCAGTGTCCGCCAATTCCTGGACCGGGCGTGAACTTCATGAATCCGAAAGGCTTGGTCGCAGCTGCCTCGATGACTTCCCAGACGTTCACACCGAGCTTGTCGCAGACGATCGCCATTTCGTTCACGAGACCGATGTTGACGCTGCGGAAAGTGTTCTCGAGGAGCTTCACCATCTCCGCCGCCGCAGTGGAACTCACGGGGTGGATCTTCTCGATCGCCGCTCCATACAGCGCACAGGCGAGGTCCGTGCAGGCGGGCGTCGTGCCGCCTACGACCTTCGGCGTGTTGTGCACGTGGTACTTCGGATTGC
>JANLYJ010000414.1:0-2200 GCA_031365555.1 Gemmatimonadaceae bacterium
GACCGCCAAGCTTGGAAGTTCCCTCCTCTTCGAGGAGGCGGCCACGCATGCAGTTCTCGACAGTCACCGGCTGCTCGAAAATTTCCTTGAGCATGAAATGCTCGTAACCGCCACGCTCAATCTGGTCGAGATCCCAGTCGATCTTGCTCACGTGCCTGCTCTGTTCCTGCGCGCGAAGATCGATAATGCGATATCCGTCACGGTTGAGAACGGCGAGATCGCCGTCATCCAGGTAGATCACTTCGCGTGTATGCGCGAGAATTGCGGCTGCATCGGAAGCGACGTAGTACTCCTTGTCGCCAAGACCGATGAGCAGCGGACTTCCCTTTCGTGCGGCGACGATCTTGTTGGAGTCTTCGCTGGATACGACGGCAATTCCGTAGGTGCCTTCGATTTTCGACAGGGCGTCTCTTACTGCATCCTCGAGATTTCCGTCAAATGCTTCTTCGATGAGGTGGGCGATGACTTCTGTGTCCGTCTCCGAAACGAACTTGTGTCCAAGGCCCTGCAGGTGGGAGCGCAACGTTGTCGCGTTCTCGATGATTCCGTTGTGAACAACGGCGATATGGCCTTTGCAGTCAATGTGCGGGTGGGCGTTGCACTCGTTCGGCTGGCCGTGCGTGGCCCATCGCGTGTGTGCAATTCCAAGATTCCCGTGAACGGGCGTCTTGGCGATTGCCGCTTCGAGGCGTGAAATTTTGCCGGCAGCCTTTCGCGTTTCGACCCCGCCCCCGTTCATCACGGCGACGCCCGCGGAATCGTATCCACGGTACTCGAGACGCTTCAGCCCTTCTATTAGAAGCGGAGTTGCTCCCTTTTCTCCGATATATCCAACGATTCCGCACATACGACCTATCCCTCTGAAGCCCGCCAAGGCGGGAGTCTATTGGCCAACCTCATCCAGCGTTTGAATCTAGCCAGCGAGCGCATCCAGCGGCGCACGGCATTCAGCGATCAGCTGCTTCGCCTCCGATTCAGTGGGTGCCTCTGCTATTACTCGCACAATTGGTTCCGTTCCGGATGGCCGCACGTGAACCCACCGGTCCGGCCAGGTCAGCCTCAGGCCATCCTGGGTGTCCGGCTGCGCCTTGGGGAAGGCGCTTCGCATCGAAGCGTACACGCTATCCAGGGGCGCCTTGGGGCGGTCGAGCTTGTCCTTGACGATGCTGTACTTCGGGTAGGAATCCACGATCGCCGAAAGGCTCCGCTTTTCCTGCAACAGAAGCTGAAGGATGATCACAGCGCCCACGGGTGCATCCCGGCCAAGGTGCATTTCGGTCAGGATTACTCCCCCATTCCCCTCTCCTCCGATGGGTGCACCTTCGCTCCTCATCCGAGTCGCGACATTGACCTCGCCAACTGGCGCCCGCACCACCTTGCGACCCGCCTCTTCTGCGATGTCGTCCACAATCCGGCTCGTGGACAGATTCGTGACAATCGGTCCTTCCCGATGCTGGAGTACCACCTTCGCGGCCAGAGCGAGAGTGTAGTCCTCGCCGATGGCGCGGCCCTTTTCTGAAACAAGGGCGAGGCGATCCACATCAGGGTCCACGGCGAATCCCACTTCGGAGCCGGATTTCTTCACGAGAGCTTCGAGTTCTCCCAGATTTTCGGGAATCGGCTCAGGTGAACGCGGAAACCGGCCGTCGGTTTCGAGATTGATTGCGGTCACTTCACAGCCGAGCCTTTCGAGCAGCCGGGGCATGAACGCACCACCGGCGCCCCGCACGCAATCGAGAGCAACCTTGAACTTGCGGGCTCGAATTGCTTTCACGTCTATGAAGGGGAGCTTGAGTATCTGCTCGATGTGATACTCGGTCGCGTCGGATACTGCTGTCGTTGCGCCGAGCTTGTCCCACGTCGCGCGGGGAATGACACCCTCCACGATGGCGCGCATCGCAGCTGATTCACCCGGATCGAGGAAAAGCCCGGTGGGCGAAATGAACTTGAGGGCGTTCCACTCGATCGGGTTGTGGCTGGCCGTGATGGCAAGGCCGCCCGCTGCGTGATTGTGCTCCACTGCCAGCTGAATTGTCGGCGTTGGTGCCATTCCGACATCGAGCACCTGGCAGCCAACCGACTCGAGCGCCGAGTGGACGACTCTCTGAAACATTTGGCCGGACACCCTGCTGTCCCGGCCGACCACCACCGTGGCAGAATCCTTTCCGGCAGCCTGCGACTGCTGCAGTGCCCAGGCTCC
>JANLYJ010000449.1:0-2970 GCA_031365555.1 Gemmatimonadaceae bacterium
CATGAAACGATGTTTCGCCCTACCTTTGGCGCTTGCCGACCCCCCTCGAACGTCTCAGTGAAGCACTCTCAACCCGGTACGAAATCGACCGGGAGATTGGCGCGGGTGGGATGGCGACTGTCTATCTCGCTCGCGACCTCAAGCATGATCGCCATGTAGCGCTCAAACTCCTCCGGCCAGAGCTCGGCGCTGTGATTGGCGCCGAGCGGTTTTTGGCGGAGATACGCACCACCGCGAAGCTGCAGCATCCGCATATTCTTCCGCTTTTCGATTCAGGCGAAGCTGACGGACTGCTCTTCTACGTGATGCCCTATGTCGAAGGCATCTCGCTGCGCGACAGGCTCTCGCGCGAGAAGCAGCTCGCAATCGCCGACGCTGTTCGCATCGCTTTGGAAGTCGCCAGCGCGCTGGACTACGCGCACAGGCATGGCGTCATCCACCGCGACATAAAGCCCGAAAATATTCTCCTCCATGACGGGCAGGCTCTGGTTGCGGATTTTGGGATTTCGCTCGCAATCAGTAATGCCGGCTCGACTCGCATGACTGAGACAGGCATGTCGCTCGGAACTCCGCACTACATGAGTCCCGAACAGGCGATGGGTGAGCGCGACATCACAGCCCGCAGCGATGTGTACGCGCTCGGTGCTATCACTTACGAAATGCTCGTGGGTGAGCCGCCATTTACGGGACCGACTGCGCAGGCGATTGTCGCGCGCGTTGTCACCGAGAGCCCTCGTCCGCTCACGCCTAAGCGCCACACGATTCCGGCGCACATCGAAGCTGCTGTGCTTACAGCACTCGAGAAAGTTCCGGCTGACCGTTTTGCAACAGCTGCAGATTTTGCGCAAGCTCTGCGCACGCCGGGATACACTGGTGCTCGCACTGCTGAAACAAAGAGCAGAGTCCCTCAGAATCTTGGCTTTGTCTCACGTTATCCAGTGGCGACTGCCGCCGGGTTAGCTGCGCTCCTGCTCGCCGGCGCATTCGGGTTCGGGCGGTTCTCAAATAGTGCCACACCTTCCTCGACGCCAACCGGTCGGTTTGTTATCACCACTCCGCCTGATCACCGGCTTACGAGTTTTGGAATCCAGAATGTCGCGCTCTCTCCTGACGGTCGCTCGCTCGTTTACGCCGGAGACAACGCACGCGCCAAGCAGCTATTCCTGCGAAAGACTGATGATCTCGCAGCTGTTCCAATGCCCGGCACCGAAGACGGTTTCGATCCGCTCTTTTCCTCGGATGGCCGCTGGCTGACTTTCTGGAAGGGCAACACTCTTCAGAAAATTCCGGCCACTGGAGGACCATCTACTGAAGTCCGAGTCGAGCCGAGCCAGGTTGGCTTCGGATATATCGTGCTCGCCAACGACATAGTGTACTTCACGGGCAAAGACGGTGCGCTGCACAAGCAGACCGAGGGTGGGAAATCGGAAATCATTGCACGCCCAGACACCGCACTGCATGAAGTGTCGCTCGTCCTGACCGATGTCCTGCCCGGCGGGAAGAAAGCTCTCGTGCTCACCATACTCGGCGCGACTTCCTATGGGCATGGACTCCTGATCGATCTGAAATCAGGAAAGAGAACCATGCTTATCGATCAGGACATTGGCGGCATGTACTACGACAATGGCTGCGTAGCGTGGGTTCAACGCGACGGCACGCTGCTGGGCGCACAGTTCGACGGCAACAAGCTGACATCATCGCCCGTCACGCTCGCTCAGCATGTCAGGTTCACTGTCGGCGGACCGCCACAGTTCTCCGTAAGCAGGGCCGGCTCGCTTGTCTATGTACCGGAGCAACCGTTCAAGCTGATGTTCGTAGATAGAAATGGAAAGGCGACGCCGATCCTGGATATGGAACGCCGATTCCACAGTCCGCGGGTTTCACCGGACGGAAATGCAATCGTTGTTGATTTTACGCAGCAGAACAGTCGCGACGTGTGGACTCTGAATCTGGAGGACAAGACAACGTCGCGGCTGACCTTCGACAATGACGGTCATGATCCCGTGTGGACCCGTGACGGAAAGCGGGTTGCATACGCGTCCGCGCGAAATGGTGTGATCGGAATGTTCATGCGCAATGCAGACGGCAGTGGTTCTACCGACTCACTGTTCGTCGGAAGCACAGCCGAGACTGTCGGTGCGTTCGTTCCGAACTCGGATCAGGTGGTAGTGATCAATACGAATCAGACAGGAATCAACGAGCTGCATGCGATGTCACTGGCGAGTCGCGCGGCACCGACGCCCTATCTCGCCTCTTCATTCAGTGTGGCATACCCGGCCGTTTCGCCCGACGGGAAGTGGCTTGCCTACAGCAGTGATGAATCAGGGCAGCTCGAAGTTTATGTCCGCCCAATGGCGGGTCAGGGTGGAAAAGTTCTTGTCTCACAGAATGGCGGGTCCGAGCCTGCGTGGTCACGCAACGGCCGAGAGCTATTCTATCGCGCATTTGGCGGGACGGGCACGCCGATGATTGCTGCGTCCGTGCGCACTGACGGTGCATTCAAGGTTCTGACGCGCACAACGTTGTTCGACGCCGCAGAGTATGAAGCCGCAACTCCGCACACGAATTATGATGTGATGCCGGACGGGCGTTTTGTAATGGTTCACCAGGGCCGGTTGTCCGAGATAGTGATCGTGCAGAACTGGACTGAGGAAGTCCGGCGTCGGAGCGCGGCTAGTAAATAGCCAGCGCTACATCAGAATCCCTGGAATTTTCTTCGCACTGATCGCCGCCGTTCTCTTCGGAGCGAGCGCGCCATTCGCCAAAGCGTTGCTTGGCGATTCTTCACCGCAGGCGATGGCAGGAATGCTGTACCTTGGCTCCGGACTCGGTCACGCAATGGTACGTGGGTTTCGGCTGCCGTTTTTGCGCAGCGAGGCGCGTCTCACGCGCAAAGACATTCCCTGGCTTGCTGGAACAGTGTTTTTCGGAGGAGGCCTCGCGCCGCTTCTTCTAATGAGTGGACTGCAG
>JANLYJ010000461.1:0-1650 GCA_031365555.1 Gemmatimonadaceae bacterium
TCGAGGATGAGAACTCCGCCATTGGGCATCGCATCACGTGCATTAATGGCCAGATTGGCGATGACCTGTTCCAGCTGACCACGGTCCGCATTTGCGCAGCTGAGACCCGCACTCTCCTTCGTGATAAGCTCGATGTCTTCGCCCAGCAGGCGCGACAACATCCCGAGCATACCACGTACAACCTCACCGAGATCGAGATCTTCAGGCTTCAACACCTGGCGGCGACTGAACGCGAGCAGCTGCCGAGTCAACGCTGTCGCTCTGCGGGCTGCATTCTCTATCTCGTCGATATCGTAGCGCTCGGAAGTTCCTTCCTGGAGGCTTGCCTTTAGGAGCTCGGAATAAGTGACGATTACAGTTAGAAGGTTATTGAAGTCGTGGGCGACTCCTCCTGCGAGGCGCCCGATCGCTTCCATTTTCTGGGACTGTGCAAGCTGCTCGTTGATGTGAACGAGAGCGGCTTCTGCCTTCTTGATGCCCGAGACATCCTTGAACGATACGGCAACGATTCCGTGTGCATGATCCATCGTTTCAAGGGGCAGGGCGCTCACGCTCAACCAGAGAGTTTCGCCCGTGTTTTTTATGTAGCGGAAAGTTTCCGAAGGCTGCGGCCGCCGCGTCGCCATTGCGCGCTGAGAGGGAAGGTCCCCCAGCTTCGTAGGACTGCCATCTTCTTTAGTAATGCGACCGTGTTTGAGGAGACTGCCCAGCGATTTGGCGTCCTGCGACGAGAGACCGAAGATTCGTTCTGCGCACTCGTTCCACGCGACGATCGACTGATTTTCATCGAGCAGCATTACACCTTCCTGGACTGCGGCGAGAAGCAGGCGCGCCTTTGCTTCACTTGCGCGGATTTCCTGGACGGAGCTCTGGATTTCTGCGCGCTGAACCTGGAGCTCGGATGTCTGGTTCATCAGCTGCGCTGACTGCTCGGCGATTCTTTTGGCGTCCTCTGACAGCCGTTTGCGTGCGACAGCAATGACGACTGCCGTGGCGATGGCAGAACCGACAATGAGCAGGGCAAGAACGCTGAGGGCAGGGTGTTGCGCGCGCAGGAAATACCCGGCATACCCAACCGCGGCCAGTACAGTGACTGCAACCGGGGCAAGCAATGCTGCAAATGGCAGTCGTTCCAGTTCTAAACGGCGAATTTCCATTCGGGCCTTACCCGATGATAGGAAGAAGCGCCCCCTTTGGCACTGCGTTTTTTATATCAAAAAGTGACGATTTTCTCTCGGCAACCTACAGTGACCTCAAGCGAGACATACTGCTCAGCTGTGTCCCCGGTTATTAGTCGCTGAGCGCCTTGAGAAGTTTTCCGTGAATGCCGCCGAACCCACCGTTTGTCATAACCAGCACAACGTCGCGCGGCTTCAGTCGCGGCGCAAGATACTCTACAATTTTGTCGGGGTCGGCTATGTGTTCTGCAGGTTTACCCGAAGCGCGCCACGAAGCCACCAGCGCGTGCGGGTCGATGGCTGTTTCGGCAGTGTACCGTTCCGGATGAAACAGGCCGCCAAAAACGATCTCGTCTGCTGACGCCAGCGCGTTCTCGTAGTCACCCTGAAATTCGCGCCGCTGTGCCGTGTAGCTCCGCGGCTCGAAGATGGCGATGAGTCTGCGTCCTTTGTACTTCTGCCGTATGGCAGC
>JANLYJ010000482.1:0-3934 GCA_031365555.1 Gemmatimonadaceae bacterium
ACCACGCGCCTGCTCCGGTGACATGTAGTGCGGTGTCCCCATCACATTGCCAGTGCCTGTCATGCGACTGCGAAAATGTCCCGTCGCAATTCCAAAGTCGGTGACAACGGCGTTTTCATCTTCATCGAAAAGAATGTTGTCCGGCTTCACGTCCCTGTGTACGAGACCATGCCTGTGTGCATAGTCGAGCGCGCAGGCAACCTGTACTGCGACAGCGGCTGTTTTCTCAGCCGCCAGCGCCCGGTTGCCGGTAATTCTGTCACTCAGCGTGCCCTTCGAGAGAAAGGGCATCACGAGATACACATAGTCGCCGGAAATTCCGAAGTCGATGATCGGGCAGATGTGAGGATGGACAAGCTGCGCGGCCGATTCGGCTTCGCGTTTGAACCGCTCGCGCATTTCGGGATCGCGAGCGAGATGTGAATGCAAAACCTTGATTACGACGGGAGATTCGAGAGGCATGTGCATGGCCGCATACACGTTGGCCATTCCACCTTCACCGATTCGCCGCTGGATCGCATAGCGTCCGCCTGTAGCGCGCCGCAGTCCGGTCAGGAAAGCGTCGGGCGGTTCCGCCTGGCGCTCTCGCATCGGTGGGAGTAAAGCGCCGCATTTCACGCACCGGGCAGCGCCTCCTCTGTTCCAGTTACCGCAGTCCGGACAGAACATCAGCGCTCAGCCGATGAACTGCATCTGAACGAAATCATAGGGCGGCCATGGTCCGGTCAGCCGGAAGTCAAATTCGCCGTGCCGTTTGGCTTCGGCTTCCACCGCGTCTGCAAATTCCTGCCACTTCTCTGAGTCAACGAGGAAAGACGCCTTGACGATGATTCCGTCATCGCCTTCCTCGGTGGCATGCGTCATCGTTGCCGCGGATGTCTTGCGGAAACTTCTCAGCGCCTCGGATGCGAGCGTCTGGAATTTCTTCGCGGCTTCGTCATTCTTCGGCGCTTCGGCGACTGCGAGCACAAGCCGCGCGGCACTGTGTCCCTCGACCTGTCCAAGGGCTTCAACAAGCGTGAAGTAGTGCAGCTCCAGCCAGCGCAGCAAATTCTCCTGGGAGCGGAACACCGTCCCTGGCGGCGCGGGAAGAATCGTGGCAGTGGCGTAAACCTCCTCCACTATGCTCGTGTGCTTTCGCAACTCGTCAGGCGTTACTTCAACCTTCGAGTAGTCGGCTGCCTCGACAATCGCCGAGATATGGCGGAAGTGAACCACCGTCGTTCCGGCGGCCAGCGAGGACGCCTTGGAATCGGATGCAGCGACGCCATAAAGGCGCAGCGCTTTTACAGAACTTTGAGCCATTTAAGCACCCCAACCAGGAAGCCGCCAATGAGTAACTGCACGACCAGCATGATCCAGAATCCCTGCGGGTGGGCAGAAAGAGGAATACGACTGAAATTCATTCCCCACATCCCGCTCACTACTACGAATGGTACTGTAAGCGTCGCTACCGCGCTCAGTGTTTTGGACGCATTACCCAGACGATTGGATATCTGGGAGAGGTAACTATCCAACGTGCTGCTCAGGAGCTCCCGAAAATTTTCGAGCGCATCGTTGATCCGAAGAACGTG
This sequence comes from Gemmatimonadaceae bacterium, assembly GCA_031365555.1. Classification (GTDB taxonomy): domain Bacteria; phylum Gemmatimonadota; class Gemmatimonadetes; order Gemmatimonadales; family Gemmatimonadaceae; genus UBA4720. The sequence goes on from JANLYJ010000482.1 coordinate 1,575, forward strand.
ATCGTAGATATCACGGAAGTACAGCTGCGTTTCCGGCGTTAGAAGCGGACTCGGCCGATTGGTCAGCACAGCGAAAACATCGCGCTGCGGAGCCAGATGGCGCCGCAGTGAGAGCACCAGTCGTTTGACGCTGAATATTTCGCGCAGCGCAGCCTGATCGAACTTTGCGAATATTTTTTCTTCCAGTCCGTCCATGAACTCGTCGAGACGATCGATAATCGGGAAGTACGCATTCACGGATGCATCGACGACTGCATGCATCAAGCGGGCGGGGCTGTAGCTCGCCAGCTCCGGCTTCCGATCCAGCACTGCGCGGATTTCGTCAATCGGCGGTGCATCCTGCCCATGAACGGTGACCAGAAAATTCCGACCCAGGAAAAAGGTCAGGTTCGCTGTCTCGATGTCGTAGGGATCTTCAGTCTCATCGCAGAACTCGATTCCCCGAACGATGAGAATCAGGAAATCCTTGTACTCCTCGAGTTTGACGCGGGAGTCAGGATTGAGGCTGTCTTCGATCGCGAGGGGATGGAAATGAAACACCGTTTGGAGGAGATCGGTGTCGCCCGGTTCATCGCGTCTAAGGTCAACCCAGAGAGTTCCGGTGCCGGCGTCCAGCACCGACCGTAGCTCCTCCGTGGTCAGGTCTTTCCGGACCGTTCCGTTGGTATCATGATAGCAGCTCCACATGTTTTATAAGCTACTGCGGACCTGCCTTCTCAGGCAGATAGTACGCAAATCAAAGACGCCGCAGATGGGCAATTGCCGCAGCCGCCATGGCATCAGGCGCATAGCCACCTTCGAGAACGCTGACCAGGCGGCCGCCACACCAGGTATTCGCTCGACTCACCAGTTCGTCAGTGAGAAATTCGAAGTCCGGAATTTCCAGCGTAAACCCTCCAAGGGGGTCACCGGCAAGCGAGTCAAAACCCGCAGAGATCAACACAATGTCTGGGCGGAAATTTGCCGTTGCCGCGTCGATTCCCTGCATCAGGGCGTCAACGTATTGCTTTCGCGCCAGACCCGCGTGCATCGGGATATTCCACACACTGCGGTGCGGGCCGTGATCATCTGCAGCGCCTGTTCCGGGATACCAGGGCCACTGATGCATTGATACGAAATGGATATTCGGATCATGTTCGACAAGTGCCTGCGTTCCATTTCCGTGGTGCACATCCCAATCGACAATCAGAACCCGCTCGGCCCCATGCACCGTGCGCGAATGGTGCGCGGCAATCGCAACATTTCCAAAAAGGCAGAAACCCATCGACCGGTCGTGCAGTGCGTGGTGTCCGGGCGGCCTGACGGCAACGAAGCTGCGGAGATGCCTGCCTTCAAACGAAAGATCCACCGCATCGAGGATCGACCCCGCACCTGCAGCCCCGGCATCCCACGATCCGTCGCTCGTGACTGTGTCGGTGTCCAAACGGCCACCGCCAGCGTCGGAAATGGCCCTGACACTTTCTATATATGCGAGATCGTGAACGCGCGCGATTTGTTCAACAGTGGCATGCCGGCCTTCCAGCTGTGCGACCGCGAGGAAAAGTTCCGGGTCATTGCGTAGGGCGCGGGTAATCGCGCGAAGGCGGCCTACATGTTCAGGGTGACCCCACCCTGTGTCGTGCCTGCCGCAATCGGAATGAGAAATGAATGCGGCCTGCATTCCGCTCCCGGAGTTAGCGGATTGGCCTGCGGCGGCGATCGAGAATCAGGAAGATGGAACCATCGAGCGCGCCAGCATCTGTGACTGTGGCGTTTTCATCCAGAACTTCGAAGCCCCTCAGTTTGACGACGTACTGGTCGGGCGGAAATGAATCAGGGACGAGGCGCTCGAGGGCGGCCAGCTTGACTTCGCGAACCGTGGCATCGGGAGCAGTATCGATGCGAATCGCATCCCACATCGAAGCAACCTGTGCGCGAAGACGCAGGACCTGTCCATCCAGCTGACCGATGCGGATCGGCTCATCATTGCCAATGCGAAGATTGGTTACAAAGGGGGCGGTCATGGTGTCACCGCGCCGATGGAACTGTTTGCGGCCGATGCAGGAAGCTGGGTGAAGAAGCGCGCAATCTGTTGGTCGAACAGGTAAGTGGATCCTGTCACTCGTGTACCTTTTTCGCCAGCTACAACACCGATCACGATCTCTTCACCGCCCTGTCCGCGCAGCGTTATGTGGCTCGGGCCCTCCTGCTCTACGAAAGCTGCGTAGACGTTGGGACGCCGCGAAAAAAACTGCTTTGCATGGGCGAGTACATCGGCCGGCGAAAGAGTAGTTGTCGTTTCCTGAACGGTGCGATCAGACTGTTTGATGTGATTCATATCGACTCTGGATTACCTGTTAACAACGCGTTTTCCGTTATGC
>JANLYJ010000517.1:0-3247 GCA_031365555.1 Gemmatimonadaceae bacterium
ACATAACATATATTATACGTCTAATAGGAAAGTTTGTGATGGGTTTACTGACGCACAAGGCTTACCGCTGAACTGTGCGGCCTGCCTCCCGCTTCACTGCACTATCGATTTGGCCGGCCACCGTAGGCTCGGGATTTGTGAAGCTCCATGCCGGCAGCGAGCAAGCCGGCAGCAACGTGCGGTCGTAAAAAAGCCGCCCCGGTATCGAGGCGGCATTCCTACCAAACTGGGTCGATTGGCTTACTTAATGGTTGTCGCCGTAAGCTCGCCCAGCCTCACTCGAGCCTCAGCAGACACCGCGCTTTGCTCGTCCAGAGCCAGCTCAGTCCAGAGCGCCTTAGCCTCGGCGCGCTTTCCAGCTGAAGTCAGCGTCCGAGCCTGGTCTCCCTTGTACAGCGAGCGATCTGCCGGGAACGCGGACGCCTCGGCGGCCTTTCCGTACTCGGCGGCGGCTTCGGCGAACTTGGACTGCTGCTCAAGTCCTGCAGCTATAAGACGATGCAAGCTGCTGCCCATAAACGCTTTACGCGCATCGCCTTCATCTACCTTATTAAGCTCGGCTAGTCCCTCTGCATACTTGCCCTGATCATATAGAAGCTGGGCGAGGGTTATCGAGCCCTGAACGGCCGGACGGGTTCCCTCGTACCGGACTGTCAGCTTCCTGAGATCCGACATAGCGAGGGGGGTGTTGCCCGACCCAGCCGTCTGGAGAGCCTGGAAGTAGGCCTTCTCGGCCTTTTCAGTCTTGAGCGTCTGGGACCGGCTGTAAAACCACCAGCCGCCAACGACCAGGGCCAAAGCGCCCAGAATTCCGAGCGCCTGCTTTGAATTGAGCTGGAACCAGCTCATCATGGAATCGAGCCTGCTTTCATCGTCGGCCCGGACTCGGACCTTCGCTTCGTCTGCCATTGGTTGAATCAGTTGGTTTGAAAGTTTCTAGGCCGATGTCACTGCCTGGTACTGCGCCCTTGAATGCATTTTCAATATAACCGCTTTGCTTCAAGTGTCCCTGCCCGGAATCGAACCGGGAACCTCACGCTTAGGAGGCGTGCGCTCTATCCAATTGAGCTACAAGGACCAAGTGCTCGAAACCTAGCGCGTTATGTTTTAGCTCACAACGCAAAGCAGGAGCATAGTGGAACACACACGCCGAAATTTCATTGGCGCATCGGCCGCCGCGATTGGAGCGACCATCCTCCCCGCCTCAATTGCCGCGCAAAATTCCGACAAGCTCAAGCGAATCTATGAGTCGCTTCTGCCTTCCACCGGAGTGAATGTTCGCGACCATGGAGCCGTGGGCGATGCCATTGCCGACGATACAGCGGCGTTCAGGCGAGCCTATGCCGCAGTGCCCGACGGCGGCACACTGCTCATCCCGCACGGCAAATACCGGATCACGTCTCAGCTGGCCTTCAATCGCCGGGTCAGCGTCGTCGGCGAAGGCATTGGATCGATCCTGTGGATCGTGTTCGGACCCACCGATCAGGCAGCAGTTCAGTTCGGAGTTCCCTTCGTTGATTCCGGCGTCGTCACCTGCAGCATTGGAAACTTTTCGGTCCAGGGTACGAGCAACAACAACGCGCGTCATGCAGTCGCCTTCTACCGCGTCTACGACTGCAATGTCGGTCCGCTCTACGTCATGCCAGGAACGCAATCTCATGCTGTTGCAATTGGCGGCTGCCTCCAGTGCTTCTTCGACATTGTGCAGGAACAGAATTTCGCGGCGTTCGAACCGGAGCGCGTTGTGTTCCCCGCTTCAGGCACGCCGACTCGCGCAACATCTGCCGGAACTCTTCGAACAGTCAGAAAGGCCGGAGCGAACTGGAGACCGAATACGCTGGTCGCCAAGGGGCTGGCCATCGCCGCCGGAACAGCTTTTAACGCGGCCGCGCCGGAGATGAATTTTTACAGGATTCTCTCGAATACCGCCGACCAGATAACGCTCGACCGGCCCCTGCCGGTCGCATCCGACGCCACCACTGCTTTCACGATCGTGGATTCAAACGCTTATCCACAGTTTGGCTGCACGGTCGCTGTGATCAACATCGAAGAGCTTCCCGGCTACAACCGCGCACAGCACGGAGTGGGAATGCCTACCAACGCCTCGACCATCAGGATCAGGCAGTCAGGCAGCAGCGGCCGATCGACCGGCGGGTTGCTGGTGAGACCACAGTCGCAGCTTGGCGGCAACAACCTGTACACCGGAAAAATCGAAGGCAATTCCGATCCCAACAAGCGCGGCGTCACGGTGGGCGCTGGCTACGGGGTTGTAATTCTGGGCGGCGTGAACTGGAAGATGCGCGATATGCACGTTGAAGCCAACGAGAAAGGCAGCCTGATTGCTGAAACCTCACAGTTCAGCATCAGCGATTCCCTCTTCTCGCCGTGGGGAAATTCTCCCGCCGAGAGCGAGCGGCTGCAGCTAGGTCCGCGCGCGCGTGATTTTGCCATCGACAGCTGCACAATCGGACTGCTTGCTGTAGACAGTACATCCGGCGGCTATGCGCTTGGCCACTGTCACCGGAATGCGATGGGACCTGGATCATTTGGAATCTCCGCACCGCCGCGTTCAGGCGCGTGGAAGTCAGGCGATCGTGTTTTCTATGATCCGCTGCCCGCTAATCCGCGTTTCGTCGGAGCCGTTTGTGTTGAGGGCGGAACTCCCGGCCGGTGGCGCGAGTTCGGGAGTATTGCCTGAACTATTAGCGACGGACTTCAAACGTGTCACCGAGCTCGGACTCGGTAACCGGGTCCAGGTCTTTAACGGCGGTTACTTGTGCGCCTGACGGTCCAGTCTGTAGATCCCGCCGAAAGCGCACCAGATCCGCTTCCCCACCCTTTGCCGCGACTTCAACGGTTCCATTGAGGTTGTTCATCACCCAGCCAGAGATTCCCTTTCGCTTCGCACACTGACGAACGAACCACCTGAATCCCACACCCTGCACTCGTCCTTCAATAGATACGTGAAGAGTGGGCATCGTTCACTTCGCGCGGATCAGGGCCTCGAGTGCCGCTGCCATTGCAGTTTCAGGTGTGGGCGCCGTTCCATTGACACTCAGCTCGCCATTCCTGATTTTCTGTGCAACGCCATCGAGCTGCTCGGCAACGCGACGCGCTTCGCTTGAAACTGGATTGAGCGGATCGTCCCATTCAGTTGACTCCCACTCGCGCTCCGCTTTCGCACCAACCTTTCCTGGCGCGCGAAGGCTCGCGGCTGATTTCCAGTCGAAGGCGCGCCATTCCTGCT
>JANLYJ010000047.1:0-3100 GCA_031365555.1 Gemmatimonadaceae bacterium
TTGGCACCTCGATGTCGGCTTATCACATCCTGGGGCTGGAGCAGGTCCCAAGGGTCCGGCTGTTCGCCGGTTAAAGTGGTACATGAGCTGGGTTCAGAACGTCGTGAGACAGTTCGGTCTGTATCCGTCGTGGGCGTTGGAAAATTGAGGGGCGTGGACCCTAGTACGAGAGGACCGGGTCGAATTGCCCGCTCGTGTGCCGGCTGTGGTGCCAACTGCAACGCCGGGTAGCGAGGGCAAGCGCAGATAACCGCTGAATGCATCTAAGTGGGAAGCTGCCCCCAAGATGAATTTTCCCTGGAGCTTCGAGCTCCCTGAAGGGCCGGGAAAGACCATCCCGTCAAGAGGTCACAGGTGGACGTAGTGCAAACTATTCCAAGCCGAGTGATCCTCATCGCCCGTGAGGCTTGATCTCTTTTTTGGTTTCTTTCGAGAAACCTCACAAACAGAACTGCACGATCTAACGAGTTGATTTGAAAAATCATACGATCACTACTACAATCCGAAGTCATTTTAGCGATACACATATCGCTGGCGACTAGAGCGTAGGGGCCACACCTGTTCCCATTCCGAACACAAGCGTTAAGCCCTACAGCGCCGATGGTACTCCGTCCGAGAGGACGCGGGAGAGTAGGCCGTCGCCGGCACCTCTAAGAGCCCCTGTCTTACGACAGGGGCTCTTTTTGTTTTAAACCAGCGCCCCGGGCATTCTCGAGTCGCCAACTCAACGTTCGCGATGGGGCCGCCTCCTCGCTATCGTTCCTAGAATGGAGGCACCTATGCGAATTTCGTTTGCACGTGTGGTGATCGCGCAATGATCGAATCCCTGTTTCTCCTTGTCGCTCTGGCGTCGGATTCCACTGCGGTTGCCAGCCCATACCCGGTCGAGGGCGCGCGTCCACTGACTGCTGCCATCGAGACGCGCGCTGGAATAGCGCCGCTGCCGATCGAAGACTCCACACGCCCCCGTACGCGCGCAGTGGCTGTCAGCGATTCGTACGCCTGGAAATTCAGGGCCCACCAGATCGGGAGCTATCTCATTATTCCGCTGTTCGCGGCACAGTATGTCATGGGATCAGAGCTGCTGCAGCAAAAAGAGGATCTGTATGTCGGCCGACGGAAGGTCGCTATCAATCCGACGCTTCGAACTGCACACCTCGTAACCGCAATCAGTGTGGGTACTGTTTTCCTGGCGAACAGTGGGACGGGCGGAATGCTCCTCTACGAGAACAGAAATGACCCGCACAATAGAGCACTGAAATTTGCGCATACTGCTACGATGCTTTTAGCGGACGCCGGGTTCGTTGCCACCGGAGTAATGGGACGTCGAGCACTAGTGCAGACACCGGCTTATGCCCGCAGGCATCAGCACGTCGCGCTCGCTTCGATGAGTGTCGCCACAGCCAGTGCGGCAATGATGTGGATCCTGGGCAAGTGACGATCGAAGTCCGAGGCGAATCCTAGTGCTCCATTGGCTGACCGAGTTCGCTGCGCCGTGGAACACGCTGTTCGCTGATAACGCGCTTGTTTCGACAGGGGTGTTCTTTCTGCACATTACAGGTGTCGTCGTCGCTGCCGGTACGGCACTCAGTGCCGACAGACTTGCACTTAAATCGGCTCGGTTTCCTGAGCTGCGCGCGCAGTACATCAAAGCGGCTGCGTCCGTTCACCGAATTGTAGTCTTTGCGCTTGCCTTCGTCGCGCTGGCGGGGGTCATGCTATTTCTTTCTGATGTAGCGGAATTCGCGGGATCCCTGGTTTTCAAGGCGAAACTCGCGCTGGTGTTTCTTCTCCTTATCAACGGGTTTGCAATCACCCGGATCGAGGACGGTCTTCGCAAGGCGACAGATCCTGCGACAGCAGACGCGGGATGGCATCGTTTGAGCCTGACCGCACGAGCAAGTCAAACACTCTGGTTCACAACCATTTTGGCGGGCGTCGCATTGAGGAATATGTGACCGAGGGCGAATGCGAAGGATGTGGACTCGTCTCAGGGAGGCGCGCGTTCCTCAGGCGGATGATGGGTTTATCGGTTCTGTTCATCGTTCCCTCAGGGGATAGAGTGGCAGAGACTCTGGAGTATCCGCTGCCTGTCAGTGACGGCGTGTTTATCGATTCAGAGAACGACGTGATCCTGGCGCGCTGGGAAGAGACGATCTACGCGTTCTCGCTGGCATGTCCCCATCAGAACACCGCGCTCCGTTGGAAACCGGAGCTGAGGAGGTTTCAGTGCCCAAAGCACAACTCCAAGTACGAACCCGACGGCACCTTTATCAGCGGACGCGCAACCCGCGGAATGGACCGGTTTGCGGTCACTCGCAAAGAGAATTCAGCTGTTGTCGACATGAACAAGCTGTATTCTCAGAAGAAGAGCCCGGAGGAGTGGGCAGCAGCGAAGGTACGTTTGTAATTCTTTTAGTTTCTTCGATCTTATTATTTGGGCGTAGTTCAATATGAGCAGACCGCCGCACTGTTAATGCGGAAGTTGCAGGTTCGACTCCGGCGGCCCCAGCTCCTCTAAAGCGTCTCCGTCCCCAGCTTCGACCGTTCCTGATAGATGAAGCTCATCCCGCCGAAGCTGATTGGCAGGAACGGCTCAAAGGTTCCGTAGGCCGCCACCCTGTCCCGAAACTCGGCGAACGCTTTTCTCTGCCCACGTGCAGGATCTGCGTAATAACAGTTCCAGTCGTCGAGCCCAATTACGGAACCGTGCTGCACCTTGTCGGCAATAAAATTCAGCGCGTCACGCGTCGATGTGTAGTAGTCCACATCGATGTAGGCAAGCGCGATGCGGTGGGAGTCAGGCCAGCGCATTTTTGGAAGGCTGTCCTCAAAAAAACCCTTCACCACAGTTACCCGGTGCAGGTCATCACGGCACAGCTCACTGAATCTCTCGAGTGACGTGGCATTCATACCTTTCCGCCAGATTGTCTGTCGATCCAGTCCCTCAGGCTCCGGCATCCCTTCGAAAGAATCGAACGCGTAGAAATGCGAAATCTGAATGGCGTGGTCGTATCGCCCCAGCGTGTTGAGAGCAAAGCGAAAGGTATTTCCTTCATGGCTCCCGAATTCCGCGTAAACGCCGCTAACACGGTTTACC
>JANLYJ010000029.1:0-2971 GCA_031365555.1 Gemmatimonadaceae bacterium
GCGCGTCGTAACACGCTGCTGAAACTACAAGGGTGCGCTTCCTGATCGGAGGTAAAGCACCGGCGAAGTTTAAAGCCACTTCAGCACGCGCCCAGGAAGGCGTCGCAAGATGCGCGCTAATGACATCCTGCGCCTCTGACACAATCGTAACGCTCCTGATATTGAGCCGCTGCAGAATCCGAAGCAGCCGCTCGATAACCGAGATGCCACAAAGCTGCGTCAGCGCTGCCGGCCCATCAGCCAGGATGATGACGTCGCAGTCGTTATGTTCCATGGCGCGCCTCGGTTTACACAGCGTCGCCGTATGATGCACGGAGATCTGATCAGCTGGCCGAGCGAGTTTCGGATTGTGATCCGAAACGCCGCGCCCTACGCTTAGTGCCAACGGAGCAGCGCGCTTCGTGCAACTGGAGAAATTATGAGCACATCCGTCGTCGCCGAGCCGCAACAAACAGGCACTAAACTAAACCAGCTCGAACAGCTGAAGAAGTTCACGAAAGTCGTCGCCGACACGGGCAACTTCGAGTCGATCAAAGACTTTAAGCCGCAGGATGCGACGACGAACCCGAGTCTGATCTACGCGGCGACACAGAAGGAACAGTATTTTTATTTACTCGATAAAGTGTTGGTGGACCGGAAGAACTCGAGCTTGAGCGGGCCTGCGCAGATCGAAGACATCATTGAGCATTTACTGGTGCAGTTCGGCTCCGAAATGCTGAAAATTGTCCCCGGTCGTGTTTCGACTGAAACCGATGCTCGTTTCTCTTTTGATACCGAAGGCTCAATCGCCAAGGCTCGCCGCCTGATCGAACTCTACGAAGCGAAGAAAGTACCGCGCGAGCGTGTGCTGATAAAAATTGCTTCCACTTGGGAAGGACTCAATGCGGCTGAGCAACTGCAAAAAGAGGGGATCAAATGTAATCTGACGCTGCTTTTTTCATTGCCGCAGGCAGTCCGCGCGGCAGAAGCGAAAGTGCAGCTGATTTCGCCCTTCGTGGGCCGGATTTACGATTGGTACAAAAAGGAAAACAAGCGCGACTACACGGGCGCGGAAGATCCAGGAGTCCTGTCGGTGCAGGAGATCTACACCTACTACAAGAAATTTGATTACCCTACGGAGGTGATGGGCGCGAGCTTCCGCAATGTCGGTCAGATTCTCGAATTAGCGGGCTGCGACGCGTTGACAATCAGCCCCGAGCTGATGGGTGAGCTGGCGAAGTCGAACGAACCGCTGGAGCGTAAACTCGAGCCGCAGAAAGCGAAGAGTGCGAACATCGAACGGGTTGAGATGGACGAGAAGAAGTTCCGTTATCTACTGAATGATGATGCGATGGCGTATGAGAAGACCGGCGACGGCATCCGCAAATTCGCCGCAGACATTGTGAAGCTAGAGAAGTTCGTCGCGAGTAAGCTATAGTTGTTTAACGTCGTCCTCGTCGAGCCGGAGATCCCGCCGAACACAGGGAACATTGGGCGACTTTGTCTCGCAACGGGGTCGCGCCTTCATTTGGTGGAGCCGCTTGGTTTTGCGATCAATGATCGGCAGCTTCAGCGCGCTGGGTTAGATTACTGGAAGGAAGTGAACCTTCAGCTCTGGCCTTCCCTCACCGCACTGCAATCGGCAATGCCTGCGGATGCGCGGATGTTCTTTCTCACAACAAAGACGACGCGCGTTTACCACACAGAGAGCTTTCGGCCTGGAGATTTTCTTGTTTTCGGGCGTGAAACGAAAGGCCTGCCCGAGCCGCTCCTTCGAGCGAATGAGGGGCGCTTGTTAACGATTCCCATGCGAGGCACACGTAGTCTGAACCTCGCCACGGCCGTCGCGATTGTGTTGTTCGAAGCGGTCCGCCAAAACGCCGGATCCGCGCGCAACAATCTGGTGCAACTTTCACCGCACCTGTCGGTTGAATAAGCGCCGGCCAGTCGTGGTCTACCTATAAAGCCCTATGAAACGCATCGCATTCGTCCTTCTCGCCATGAGCTTCGCGCTCATCAATTTCGCCGCCGCTCAAGACGACGAGCGGCCGGCGCCAGTCGATCGGCACAATGTCGCTCGCCGGCAGGCTGCGCCACAACCTGTCCGGTCGATGCAGCCACAACTTCAGCAGCGGTCGATGCAACCACAAGCTCAGCAACGATTGACGTCCCCTCGATTTCAGCAGCCATCGTTTCGCACGCAACAGCCACAGCAGCCGCGTTTCTCACCGCGTGTTGATACCGGTGCAGCTAATCGGCCTCGGTTTGATGGACCGCGATTCAATGGCAACGGTCGCCGAGGCGGTGCTGACCGTCCGATCATCCCGACGGTTGGGGTAAATCCAGATACGAACGTGACCGTTCCAACCCCTGTCCCGACCACGGCAACGCCTGACTGGCGTAATCGCGGGGGCCGGGCGGGCGATTGGCGCAACCGCAACAACGACAATGGCGCTGCTGGCCCCACGGCTGACACGGCAGAGTTCAGACGCGGTGGTCACCGCGGTTGGCACGATCGTCACGAAGGCGATCCAAATTTCAGACAGGAACACCAGCGTTATCACGAGCGCCACGATCGGAGTTGGTGGCGGAACCGCTACAATCGCTTCGCTCTTTTCGGGGGCGGTTATTACTACTGGAACTCAGGGTTTTGGTATCCAGCTTACGGCTATGACTCGTCCTACACTACCTACACGTATGATGCTCCGATCTACGGCTACAACGATCAGGATCCGACGCAGGTAATGGCCGATGTGCAGGCTGAGCTCGCGCGTCGCGGTTATTATTACGGGGCGATCGACGGCACTTATGGGCCGCAGACACGAGCAGCATTGCTGCGTTATCAGCGCGAGAATGGTCTCGCGGTGACGGGGCGGATCGATCAGCCGACACTTGAGTCGTTAGGCTATCAATAAGCGCTGACGCAACTTCGGCGCTAAGGCCGCATGCAGAGTTCCTTGCATGCGGCTTTCGCTGTACGCGTAGTGATTGC
>JANLYJ010000035.1:0-5150 GCA_031365555.1 Gemmatimonadaceae bacterium
GGGCGCATCGATGGCTGCTCACGCGGCAAGGGCGGCTCGATGCACATGTTCGATCGCAAAACAAACTTCCTCGGCGGGCATGGCATCGTCGGCGGACACATTCCGATTGCTACGGGAGTCGGTTTCGCAATCAAGTATCGCGGTGGCGATCAGTGCATAGTCTGCTTCTTTGGTGAAGCAGCAGTGAACATCGGCGCATTCCACGAAGCTCTCAACATGGCTTCGCTCTGGAATCTCCCGGTGATCTACGTGATCGAGAACAACCGCTACGGAATGGGAACGGCAATCTCGCGTTCGACAGCAAACGAAGACGTCATTGTGCGCGCGAAGGGTTACCGGATGATCGGTGAGTCGGTAGACGCGCAGGATGTGTTTGCTGTCCGTGAGGCGATGGGACGCGCCGTCGAAAGAGCGCGTATTGAGAAGCGTCCCACCCTTCTCGAGATGCGGACTTACCGCTTCATGGGACACTCGATGTCCGATGCGGTCAGCGGAACGTACAGAAGCAAGGACGAGCTGGAAGAGAACATGAAGCGCGATCCTATTCTTCTGCTGCACAACATGATGTACGAGGACGGAGAGTTCACGGAAGGCGAGCTCAAGAAGATTGATGAAGAGGCAAAAGCCACCGCGCAGGATGCGTGGGACTTCGCAGATGCGAGCCCGGAGCCGCCGCTCGAAGAGCTGTACACGGACATTCTTGTGGATTCGGGGAGCTGATGGCAGTACTCACTTACCGTGACGCACTGAACCAGGCGCTTCGCGAAGAGCTTCAGCGCGACGATACTGTTTTCCTCATGGGAGAAGAGGTCGCTCAGTACAACGGAGCGTACAAGGTTTCACGCGGACTGCTCGACGAGTTCGGACCCATGCGCGTGGTGGATACGCCCATCACGGAGCTTGGATTCGCAGGTATTGGAGTTGGCGCCGCGATGGTTGGACTGCGACCCATCATCGAGTTCATGACCTGGAACTTCGCGCTGCTCGCAATCGATCAGGTTGTAAACGCAGCCGCGAAGATGCTGTACATGTCGGGTGGTCAGTACCCGATGCCGATGGTGTTCCGCGGACCCAACGGCGCCGCGCTGCAGTTGTCAGCACAGCACTCGCAGGCCTGGGAGAGCTGGATGGCTCACATTCCCGGATTGAAAGTTTGCACGCCAGGCACTCCAGCCGACGCAAAGGGCCTGCTTAAAGCGGCGATCCGCGACGACAATCCGGTCGTCTTTCTCGAAGGTGAGATGTTGTACAACACCAAGGGCGAAGTTCCCGACGGTGACATCATCGTTCCAATCGGGAAAGCAGAAGTAAAGCGTGAAGGTGATCACTGCTCGATCATTACTCACGGAAAGATGATTCTTGTCGCCATGCAGATCGCAGATACGCTCGCCAAGGAAGGAATCAATCTCGACGTTGTGGATCTTCGCACCGTGAGACCCATGGACGTCGAAGCGATCGCAAAGTCGGTTCAGAAGACGAACCGCGCAGTAGTGCTCGAAGAAGGCTGGGAGATTTGCGGAATGGGGTCGCAGGTTGTCGACTTCATCCAGCGTGAATGTTTCGATGACCTGGATGCGCCCGTTATTCGCGTGCACCAGGCGGACGTTCCCATGCCCTACGCCAAGAATCTCGAGCGCGCAGCAAAGCCAGACGCCGCAAAGGCAATCGCCGCGGTGAAAAAAGTCATGTACCTCGAGTAATCCGAATGGCGACCAAAGTTGTAATGGAAGCGCTTTCTCCAACGATGGAGGAAGGACGCCTCGTTAAATGGCTGAAGAACGAAGGTGATCCGGTTGCGGCCGGGGACATCCTCGCTGAAGTCGAAACGGACAAGGCAGTGATGGAGCTGGTTGCCCGAGGTGATGGAGTGATGCGTAAGCGTCTCGCCAACGAAGGTGACGCCGCTCCCGTAGGAACGCTGCTCGCCGTCATTGCGACCGCCGATGAAAACATTGACGCACTCGTGGGTTCTGTACCCGCTGCCGCACAGCCCGCGAAAGCGGCCGAGCCGGCGAATGCAGCAGTGGCAGGCTCGAAAGAGTCCGCCGGAGCAACATCGATTCCGCAGACCCCCGCACAGTCGCAGGGCGAAGCTTCGACACCACCCCAGGCAAAAACAACGGCGCCGGCGACCGCACCTCTACAGCAGCCTGTACCGACTGGCAACGGGGCTCAGACACCTCCGCGCACTCAGGGCGGACGGATGCGATCCTCACCGCTTGCGCGTCGCCTCGCTACCGAGCGCGGCGTCGAGCTGAGCGGCATCCAAGGCTCGGGCCCTGGCGGGCGCATAGTAAAGAAGGATGTCGAGACTGCAGTGACGTCCCCGAAGGCAGCGACGGCGCGGCCTGTGCGCGAGCGCAGCGATGCAGAGTTCGAGGACGTTCCGCTTACTCTCATCCGGAAGACGATCGCACGCAGGCTCGCTGAATCCATTGGGCCTGTCCCCACCTTCTACCTCACGGCAGAGCTGGACATGGGGCGCGCCGCAGAGATGCGTGCATCGCTCGCAGAAATCGGCGATGAGTACAAGGCCTCGTTCAATGACATTGCAATAAGAGCAATTGCACTCGCCCTGAGCGAGCATCCCGAAGTGAACGCGCACTGGATGGGCGACAAGATCCGCAAGTTCAATCGCGTGCACATTGGAATGGCTGTCGCGATCGAAGACGGGCTAATTACGCCTGTGATTTTTGATGCGGACCAGAAGAGCCTCCACGACATCTCCCGCGAAGCCAAAGACCTCGCAGGCCGCGCCCGCGAAAGGAAGCTCACACCGGAGCAGTACACAGGTTCGACTTTCTCCGTGTCCAACCTCGGGATGTTCGGGATCGACCAGTTCACGGCGATCATCAATCCGCCCGAAGCTGGAATCATCGCCATTGGGGCAGTTGAATCGAAGCCGGTGGTTGTAGAGGGTCAGGTTGTTGTTCGCCAACGCATGAGAGTGACAATGAGCTGCGACCATCGCGTCATCGATGGTGCGACAGGCGCGAAATTCCTGCAGACTGTCCGCCGCTACATCGAACACCCACTGCTTCTCGTTATTTAGCAGGTGAGCGCAGTACAGCAGGTTCCTCCGACGCCCCTTCACCCTTTGTCAGTTGAAGGGGCGTCGTCGTTTGGGAGCTGCGGAAATTGCGGCGCCGAGCTGTTCGGAAAGTTCTGCGCGCATTGCGGGGAGAAGAAACTCTCCGCCGAGGACTACTCGGTAAAAACTGTTGCGCACGAAGTGGCTGAAGATTTCGCTCACTTCGACAGCAAAATTCTCAGAACGATCAAGGCGCTTCTGGTGAGCCCCGGCCTTTTGAGCAAGGTGTATTTTGCCGGTGGCCGGTCGCGATATACGAAGCCACTGACGCTCTTTGTTGTGCTCAACCTGGTATTCTTTTTTATCCAGCCGCACACAGGTTTGCTGAGTTACAAGTACCAACAGTACACCTACGAACACAACCGTGGCGCGCTCAAGCGGATCAGGATGGTCCGGGCAAAACTCGAAAAGACTCACGAGACCGAAACAGCTTATTCAATCCGCTTCAACGAGAGACTGCAGGAACAGAAGAAAAGCATTCTTCTTTTCTCGGTCCCCATGATGGCGATTGCAATGTCGATTCTTTATTTCAGGAAACGCCGGTATTTCGTCGAGCATCTCGTCTTTTCAATTCACCTCTACGCTTTCCTGCTCATCGCCCTCACCGGACTGGCGTTATTCATGGCGCTGGTGCTCGCCCTTTTTCGAATGATCGGACCTGCGGCTGCGCCTGCCGCTGCGGCGTTCGACGGTGAAGGCACCTTGTCTCTCATCATTGGGACTGCCCTTGTCACTTACATCTTCAAGGGTCTTCGAGCTGCCTACTCCGACAGTGTCCCCGGCGCCTTGATACGGGCGGCACTCATGACCTTTCTCATGGTCATCCTTACGGGCTACTATCACGACCTTCTTTTCTATACGGTTTACTACGCCACCTGATCCCCTTTGCATCTTATCTTTCAGCTGTACTGAACCCATTACCGTAACTCGATAATTCCATGGCATCCTTTGACGTGATTTTCATTGGCGGTGGCCCCGCCGGATATGTAGGCGCCATTCGTTCCGCACAGCTCGGCATGTCGGTCGCCGTAATCGAACGCGAAGCACTCGGCGGAACCTGTGTGATCTGGGGGTGCATTCCTGCCAAGGCCCTACTCGAGGCAGCGTCCATGGCGACCAAAGTTCAGCACGCAGCCGACTTTGGAGTGAATGTCGGTGAAGTGAAACTGGACTTCGGCGTCGCCATGAAGCGGTCACGCGCCGTGAGCACGCAGAACTCGAAGGGTGTCGGCTTCCTGTTCAAGAAGCACAAGATTACGCACATCATGGGAACCGGAAAACTTAGCGGCAAGAATTCAGTGACGGTCAAGACCGCTGACGGGAAAGAGGAAAAGCACGAAGCGAAGAAAGCAGTCGTCATCTCCACAGGGTCGCGCGTCAAGGGACTTCCTCAGGCTGGTCTGGAGCTGAACAAGACCACAGTCATATCCTCTGATGAAGCACTGATTCTGGAAAAAGCGCCAAAGACAATGGCAATTGTCGGGGCCGGAGCTGTTGGCTGTGAGTTCGCCGACGTCTTCAATGCATTCGGCACTCAGGTGACCCTCATCGAGGCACTGCCGGCCATTCTGCCCGTCGAAGACGCTGACTCGTCCGCCGAGCTCGCGAAAGCGTTCAAGAAGCGGAAGATCGAGGTTCTTACGGGCGCGAAGATCAGCGACGTGAAGGTTGGAAAGACGAGCGTGAAATTCTCCGTTGAGTCTGGCGGCAAGAAGCAGGAGCTGGAAGTGGAAAAAGTTCTCGTCGCCGCCGGCCGCGCGCCAAATGTCGAGGAAGTCGGACTGAAGCAAGCTGGCGTGCAGCTCACCGACCGCGGCTTCATCAAGATCAATGAAAAGATGGAAACCAGCGTGAAGGGCATTTACGCTATCGGCGACGTTGCCGGCCCGCCGATGCTTGCACACAAAGGCTCACGCGAAGGTGTTGTCCTCGCCGAGCTGCTTGCCGGACAGAAGCACGTCCACCTGGTGAACTACAACAACCTTCCTGGCGCCACCTACTGTCATCCGGAAGTCGCGTCGATCGGATTCACTGAACAGCAGTGCAAGGAAAAGAAGCT
>JANLYJ010000039.1:0-6984 GCA_031365555.1 Gemmatimonadaceae bacterium
TTGTGGTAACCAGACTTATAGCCTGCGGCATTGAGACGCATCGTGGTTTCCATGTCCTCGATGATTGTCTCTGTCGCGAATCCTCCGATTTCTTCGACTGCCGAGCGCCTGAGAACGCCGCAGCTGCCGCAGAAGAAGGAAGAGCCCCAGTTATCGCGGCCCGGCTGAATGAGCGAATAGAAGATTCGATTCTCTTCCCACAGCCGCCTTCCTTTGTCGTTCACTATGTGTGTGAACGAGTCCACGTTGTAGAAATCCTGCGGTGACTGCACAACCGCCATCTTTGGATCATTGAAATGACCGAGCATGCGGTCAAGGATGTTCGGAAGAGGGACATGGTCCGCATCGAGCTGTAAAATGAACTCGCCCTTCGTAACCTTTATGGCATAGTTGAGGTTGCCCGCTTTCGCGTTGGCATTGCCGGCGCGGCGGATGTAGCCGATGCCGAGCTCCTCTGCCATCGCCTTTACCTCATCGCGCTTGCCATCATCCAGCATGTAGGTACGATGCGGATACCGGATCGCGCGGGCACCTATGGCGGTGCGTCGCAGTACTTCGAGCGGCTCATCGTAGTTGGTAATGAACACATCTACAGTTCGTCCGACAGGCGCCGGTCCCGGGTCGCGCCGCTTGAGCCGCCAGACGAGAAAAACAAACATGCACATGTTCAGATAAGCCCACGTCTCCGCGATGATGAGTATCAGGGACGGGACTATTCCGCGTGGAGTCGTATTGATGGTGTGCGTCCAACGCCAGAGAATCCAGTAAGTGGCGTAGATCAAGGTGATCACGGCGACTGTACGGACGACATTCTCCCGCCACTCCGGAATACGGGGGGTGACGTGCTGAGTTGGAGCTTCGGAACCGAGCACTATGTCGGCGCTTGTTGCTGCTGAGTCTTGCATCAACCTTACGTAAGCGTACTAATGCCACCACAGGACGGCATCATCAAATGAAGCGCCCTAGTTTGCCAAATCCGTGCCCAGCAGTAGAGATTGGCGTACCGAAGGGAACTTTTTCCGAGAAGCAGTGAAGTCTACGGGGCCTACTCTTTGCAATTTTGGGCCGCCATGTCCGTACCCCATTTGAAGGACTCCCACAATTCCGCATCTGGATCGTTGAAAATGATTGCAGTGTGCCTTTACGCTCTGCCGCTTCTCTTAAGCGCAGGCGCTTGCAGTGATACAGCCCAAGGACGCGAGCCCCGCGAGAGCAGCTCAGCAGTTGAGACTCCCGCCGCTTCGCAGGCTGTCCCGGTGAGCCCAGCCGACAAGATTTTTTACAAACAGGTTGCGAACGACGCCTGGCGCTACATCAATGCGAACTACGACAAGAAAACCGGGCTGGTTCGCGCGACGCCTGACTGGGAACACACAACTCTGTGGGATATCGGAGCGCAGCTTTTCGCCGTTTACTCAGCGCGTCAGGTTGGGGTAATCAACCAGGCCGAGTATGTCCGCCGGATGAAGCTCACTCTTGGGACTCTCGAGCGACTCAAGCTTTATCGCGACATGTCGTTCAATCGGATCTACAACACTTCGAACGGTGCAACTGATGAAGGGCGTGGCGGATGGTCTGCCACCGACATGGGGCGCTTCCTCCTCGCGCTCAAGCTGATCGAGACAAAGGATCCGCAATTTGCGGCGCAGGTCGCACGCATTGCGCACCGTAACAAGTTCGACGAGATGACAAAGAACGGCTATCTCCAGGGTCAGATGATCGGCGACAGTGGAAAGCCATGGACATTCCAGGAAGGAAGAATCGGCTACGAACAGTATATCGCGCAGGGTTTCCACCAGTGGGGCGCGAAGGTGGACAGTGCGCTGACGTATTCGCAGAATGCACAGCCGGTAAAAGTGCTCGGCGTCGATCTGGTGCAGGACAAGCGGTACAGTGATCGTCTACTGAGTGAACCCTTCATTCTTTACGGAATCGAGATGGGTCTCAGCCCGGAGATGAACACCCTCGCTGCAAATGTGCTGAAAGCACAGGAAGCGCGTTTCAAGTCAACCGGCATCGTAACGATCGCTTCTGAGGATGCAGTAGGAATTGCGCCGCACTATTTCTACTACTACTGCGTGTACTGCAACCGGAAGCCTTTCATCATCGATCTTGTCACCGGTGATGCGAACCTCGACAACCCGCGCTGGGTCAGCACGAAAGGAGCGTTCGGCTGGAATGCGATCATGCCGAGCGCATACACGAAGCAGGCCTTCGATCGAGTTGCCAAAGCGCGCGACGCCAAACACGGTTGGGCGTCGGGAGTTTTCGAAGGCACGGGTGAGTCCACCAACACGTACGACGTCAACACCGCATCGATCTTGCTGGAAATCGCAGCGTACCAGCTCGGCGGGAAGACGCCGCTCATGAAACAGCCGGTCGTCTCTGGTAAGTAAGGTTTTAGGGCGGTAGCGACAAAAAGGGGAACTGCGCATCGCAGTTCCCCTTTTTATTTCGCATGAACCGCGTTCGCCTATCCCCGCTGTGCGAGTCCCAGTGCGTATTCCGGCATCCAGGCTCCCGAATTCGGGAAGCCGTTGCAGGCACCATCAGATTCTCCCGGGACCTTGAGCCACAGATACGCATCTATCAGCTGATTGTTCGTCACTGCTGTCGGGCGGGTGCCGATCGCGCGGCCCGGTGGATTGCACCACTGGTTGTCCGCAGTTGGTCCCAGGCCATTGCGGCTGGTATCGATTACAAAGTGCTTACCGCCGATCAGTGAAGAGATCGACGTGCCGTATGAAACGTTCGGTGCGCTGTAGTAGAAATTCGAAACGTTGAGCGAGAAGCCGTTTGCAGCGTCGACGCCAGCTCTGAGAAGGCGATCAGCCATCGTTGCTGCGCTCTGCCAGTTGCTGTGACCAGCATCGAGATACACTGCGATCTGCGGCTTCGCGCGAAGCGCGGCAACCGCATACTTGAGAAGGTCGAGACGGGCCTGCTGATCCGCAGCTGACAGACAACCCATTCCGGCAAGTGCGTCCGGCTCCAGAATCACGGCCGCTTTGCGAGCTCCAATACCTGAAGCCACGCCATTGATCCACGCGCGATACGCGTCTGCTGTGGCGCCACCTCCGCCGGAGAGTCCGCCGCAGTCACGCTGCGGAATGTTGTAAGCGATGAAGACTGGCATCGCTCCCGCTGCCGCCATGGTCGTCGTAAGCGCGTTGACCGCGGAAGTGATTTCTCCATTCCATGATCCAAGCCATGTCGCAATTGACTGCGTTGCGATCTTGTCCATCTGCGCGGCATCCGCAGGCCGGGACGAACGCCAAGCCGTCGCGGTCTGATTCGCGCTCGAGCTCGGGTTCACATAGAAAGTTGCGCCGGAGAAAGGATTTCCCGAGCTGACTGGTGCGGGTACCGGAGCAGGCGCCGGAGTTGGGGCTGGCGCTGGAGTCGGGGCTGGCGTTGGCGCAGGCTCGGGAGTCGTAGTGCTTCCCTTGCGCGCTTCCGGGGTAACCACACCGTCGGAACAAGCTGCGGCTGCTAGCAGCATGAGCGCGGCGACCGCAATGAGTGAGCGGTTGCCGGACACACGTGTCACGTTCAAGGCGGATTTATTCGCCATTCCAGTCTCCTTTTCGGCAGCACCAACCGGCATGGCAGGTCCAGGAACGGACCGGCTGTAGCCTCAGTGCTTTGTGCCCCTGCCTTTCAGCAGGTTTACCCTTATCGTTGGGATCGCCAACAACTTAAAATGGCGATCAGGAACATTTGTATTTTAACTGAATTCTAGTGTTTCTACAAGTCTTAGACGCACGAGATTTCACAAGGTAAAACACTTGTATTCGCGGGATGTTTCAGCCCATCCATGAGAGTCATTGGGCAGGGTGTAAGCCTCGGTAAATCAATTGGATCGGCCTGGTATCTCAATTGACTGGGAAGCACGCTCCGGGTATGATTGGACTTCCCCCCAAAAGGGAGATTTCGGGGCGTAGCGTAGCCCGGTAGCGCGCCTGCTTCGGGAGCAGGAGGTCGCAGGTTCAAATCCTGTCGCCCCGACTTACATCCTATCTAATAGAAGGCCCCGCCTAGGCGGGGCCTTTTTAGTTAGGGCTCAGCTGCAGCGATCCGCGAACTCCTCGGCACTCCAGTCCAGGAGTCGCTCCTCCGAAGCTCCAAGTGTGTGCGCTGCTTCGTGCCTGAACGTCCTCGCTTTTTGATCCAGTGAGCGCACGTTAAGATCGGTTAGACGCCGCGCGATCCTGATCTGCCATACGCGATCTGCCTTGTATGAGTGGCCCACACCATAATACCGGACCGGCCCAACATCGGTAACAAGCGCACGCGGGTACATCCGCACCTGGGGCAAGTTCTGACGCATCGCGCTGGAAAGACTGCGACAGTGCGGATTTGCATGCGCTGCCAAACGGACAACCTCCGCACGAAACGCGGAATCCTCTTCGCTACTCGGAAAGCCTACCGAACAGATTGGACTCAGAGCGGACACCTTGCATCCGAGTCTCTCTGCATCATCGGCAGGAACCACATCGTAGTTCTCCTTCTCCACGAGTGTCACGGCGATGGTGAGCCACTGCACGTGCCCGAGCCTGGGCTCGCTCGAACGGTGCACGCATGCGAGTGCCGGAAGAAAAAAAGCATACCCAACAATGAGCCGTCTCATTCCCATAATCATTACCGATTGCAGGGCATTCCGCAAACTACGTAAACGACTCCACCCTTCTACGTAGCTCATACGATGTTTCCACTCCTCCATTTGAGCGATTGTGCATTCAACCCCAAGCGTGAGACGAGAATGCAAACAGAAAGGCTGGCAGTCATCCGTAAAACAAAACTCGATGTCGCTCAGTGGATCGCCAGCGGAATTGGAAGGTGCAGGAATCCGGCAATGTCTATCTGCCTGGCGAGGTACGCGGCAGCGCAACTTGAGTCGGCGGCCCTCATTCCTACGTCCGCGGTTCGCGAAGGCAGCCGAGGGGACACTGTCTCGCTGCTCAGACGCGAGCTGAGAAACTCCCCGAATTCGAGTGACTCACTGCTGGTTCTCACTCGTGTGTCACGGGCAATGATGATCGTGCTGGCAGGACAGGGTTCAACTGACAAAACTGTCTCACACCTGATAAGGCATGAAGCGGCTGCATCGCGACAGCTTAGAGCTCTTTCTGCCGGATAAAATCCGTGAGTGCTCCGCGGGAATCCACGCCGAGCTTGAGAAAGATGTTGGACAGATGTGTGCTGACTGTACGCGCGGAGATATCGAGTGCCGCGCCGATTTCCTTGTTCGATTTTCTTTCAGCGACCATCCTCGCTATTTCCAGCTCGCGACCCGTTAGTCCGGCAGCTCCGGAGCTAGACGTCTTTGCCGGTGGACGTGCACCAAGTTCCCGAAGCTGATCGCGAACAGCTTCGAGCTCCGATCGCGCACCCAGTTTTGAAAGTACGTCGTGCGCGCGTTTAAGCTCGCGCCGTGCCGACTCAGTGTTGCCGGAGTCAATTAGTGCTCGTCCCAAATGCCTGCGAATTACGGCTGCGGCGGCAGGAATTTGAAGTGCGTCCATCTTTTCCGCAGCACTGCGCAGCAGCACAGCTCCCGCTGCGGGATCATCGTCGCGCAGCATTGTGAGCAGTCCATCGCACGCGTCTGCCCAAGCGAGACCCAGAGGGTGGTCGAGACGTGCAGCATCAGCACGCATCCGCTTCGAATGCTTTTCCGCTTTTTCCCACTGCCTCGCCCAGAGTGCTGCTTCTCCGACCACGGGAAGCAGCCACTGAAGCGCCCACGCGTCATAACCAGCTTTGTCTGCGATCGCGAGGCCGGCTTCGCCGACAGCAATTGCTTCTAAATAGTTGCGAGTGTGCAGATGAAATGATGCGATTCCATAGTGTGCCGGCACTACCGCAGGAATTTCGCCTTCCAGCCGCGGTGATCCTGCGCGCGAAAGCGACCATGCTTCGTCGAGCAGTGGACGGGCCGTTGTAGAATCACCGCGCCATAAATGAATCAACGCAGTCCAGACGAGCAGTCGCGGAAGAAGACTGCGCTGTCCGAAAGTGCGCGCCATTTCAATTGCGCGCTCACCCTGCTCCAGCCCCTTCTCCCAATCGCCTGTACCACTCAGGTACTGAACCGCGATCTCGGCGGTCCAGATGGGCAAAATTGGGGACTGCAGATCTTCGTTGAGCGCCTCTGCACGAGCGAGGTGGCGTGCAACGCCGGTTGCGTCGCCGGAGAGTCCCGAAAGGACAGACATGCCCCAATGAGCGGTCCACTCAAGCATCTTCTGGTTCGATTCCTCGGCGAATTCAAGAGCGCGCTGTCCGTGAAGCCGCGCCTTTTCTTTCGGACCGGCCCAGGCGTACAGGAGCAGCAGAGAGCGATGCACGCGTGCGAGCAGGACTTTGTCATTCTTTCGCTCAGCAATCCGGAGCGCGGTTTCAACGCCCTTTTTTGCTGCCTTAACATCACCTACGTCCTGCAGCACGATAGCGCGCGCCAGATGAATTCGAACTGCAAGCCCGTCGTCCTTCGCACGTTCCGCAGCGTTCAGCGCGGAATCGAAATGACTGAGCGCATCGGAAAGGTTCGCGCTCCAGTAGGCTCCAAGGCCGATGCGGTGCTCGGCTACAGCTACCGCGGCTACATCGTCAATCGCTAACGCCTCATCGCGTGAACGAAACCAGAGCGCGGAAGCTTGTGTGTACTCACCCGTTCGCTGCAGGGCACGTGCGAGACCAGCCATGATTACCGATTTCTCTGCTGGAGGCGTGCCGGTGTGCGCCGCGTCCGCTCTTTGAAGCGCTGATCCCAGGTAACTGACGGCTTCACGATTTGCGAAACGCGCCAGTGCCGCAAGTCCAGCTGTGCACATGTACTGAATGGCTTTCGGATTGGTCTCCGGTGTGTGAACGCGCGCGTAGTGATAGGCGAGCTCATCGGCATGGCTCCCGGCGTTTCGAGCGTACTCCTCCTCAAGGGCGGACGCTACACGGGCGTGCATCGCGCTTGCGCGTGCGGTC
>JANLYJ010000068.1:0-2918 GCA_031365555.1 Gemmatimonadaceae bacterium
CGCGCTCGCGACCCCTTTCTCATTCCCAACACAATCAGTCAAGCTATCTGCTCAGCCAGTACGCCACCTTCACCAGGAAAGTATTGTCCGGATGCAGCTTGAAAATGTCAGAGTAATCTCTAGTCCATGACTGGTTGAACCGGTCATTGGGTCTCGGACCCTGACGCCCGTGCTGCCACACAAAGAACATCGTGGAACCCGGACGATACTCCCAGCGCACAACACTGTTCGCAATCAGCTCCGTCACCTTGAACTGAAGCTCCGAACCTGCAGGTGGCGTGAACTTCTTGAACCGCGCTGCATATGAATCAGCATCCGGGGTCGAGCTGAGCTCCCGCACATCACTGTACGTTCCCTTCGCCACGAACGGCTGTCCATACATCTCGAAGCTGATGTCCCGTGTCAGCGTGTAATTCATCCGCACACTCATCGCTGTTGTCTGCTGATGCAGATGAGCGAACGAATAGTGCGTCACTCCCGCCTGTGTGAAATTGCCAAACCACTGCGCGTCGTCATGGTCGTTGCCGAAGTCGAGGCCAACATTGAGCTGGAACTGTGGCGACAAGCGGAAGTTCGCGTAGGGGGAAAGGGACCTGCTGCTTGAATTTCCTTCTTCACCGGTTCCGAGGTTCACCCACATTCCGCCGGAGACTTGCTGCCTGCGGTCCGTGTTCACGCCAAACCAGGGATAGATTCCGCGCGATCTGCGAAGCAGGGGACCGCCACGCGTGCACCGGTCACAGTAGCTCTCGCCCAGACCCTGAATCCCGCCTCCTGCATGGATGTCCCAATTGTTCAGGAGTCCGACGTGTCCGTTGAAGTTGAATGCATTCTGCAGCCTGGTACCTGAAGTGTTCCAGGTTTCCCAGTGATTTCCATTCAGCTGTGCCCATTTCCACTTGTTGTTGGCATTGCGCGAAGACAGCGCACCCCATGTGCTCCAATCCACCAGATCTGCTCGGCGCAGATAACCAAGGTCATTGGTTTCAAATCCAGCAGAGTGCCGAACGACGCTGGTCTCAAAGCGGGTGTAGCCACCGCTGTATTTTCCGAACTTGAGCTGACCGGAGTAACCGGACAGGGAAGTCGCGCCCGAATCGACAACCTGGTCGTCGCCGGGCTGCTGGAAGTAGTGCACCGAATTGCGCTGCGTTCTGTAGATCGCTTGCGGAGTGCCCAGCACTGTGGAAGCGGCGAGAAGTCCCGCGAGCTCGTACCGCTTGTTGCCAAAACGATTTCTGAATGTCGCGCCTGCAGTGTACGCACTCTTGTGCATGTACGGATCGGTCCAGTTGTCTACCGACCGGTTCACCGCGGTACCGATGAAGCTGATTCCCGCCTCTCCGCCGCGCAGGTCCTGCTGTGCGCGAACGACACTGAAGTTGGTGAGTGGCTCCGCCGTCCGATTTAAAGTGCCTGCGACCTGTCTCGTAACGGCGTCGAGAATTCCGAATGCGAGACCGCTGCCTGTTCTTCCCGTCAGTTTCGTCGCCGCTGCGATGGACGTAGCTGCCGGTGTTTCTGCGTCACCATACAATCCGCGCAGGGCAGGCGAACGGCCGATGCGCCGAGAGTAGAAGAGACCTTCATTTGTGGAGCAATCAACGACGGTGTAGCAATTCAGCTGGAATTGGTAAAGCCCGGTGCCTTCTACGAAGAATGGGCGGCGTTCGGAGAGGAATGTTTCGAACGCCGTCAAGTTCACGACGGATGGATCGGATTCAACCTGGCCGAAATCTGGATTGATTGTCGCGTCCAGCGTTGCGTTGGGTGTAAGACCAATCTTCAGATCCGCTCCCAAGCTTGCTTCCTGCTTGCGCGAGTAGCCGGCGGTCTTAACACGCTGCACGTTGCGAGTGACAGAGTAGGGCACTGCCTCGAAGCGGCGCTCAGTTGAGAGTCCTGCAAGTCCATCGAGATTGCCGAGCTGCGATGACGTCCCGCTCTTTTCCGGATTGTACAGAGGCCAGCTCGTACGTTCGGTGAACCGCTCGATGTCGCGCCACACTCCAAATCCAAAATGGTTCTCCGCCGACCGTGCATAACGAATCTGCGAGAGTGGAATCTGAAATTCCGCTGTCCATCCAAGTGAATCGACCACCGTGGCGACATCCCAGATCCCGTTCCAGCTCTGATCTTCATCCTCATCGTTGCTCATCGCGTAGTCCCGCTTCACTCCGTCAGGATTGACGGCGAACTCGTAACCGCTGCGCTTGTCCTTGTATCCATCGACTAAGATCTTGATCTGATCCGATGAGCCTCGCACATCGCGACGCGTGAGCGCATGCCTGATGCTGTCCGGATGCGGATCGAACATGCGGATGAACACGTACAGGTTGCGATCGTCATAGGCGACCCTGAACTCGGTCTTGAAGGTTGGATCGACGTTCACCTTGGGCTGGAACTGCCTGAAGTTGGAATAGCGTTGGGCTTTCGCCCACGCTTCTTCGGTATCCCGTCCATCTATAGATATGGCTCGGTCCGCGCGAACCGCGACGGCAGTGGAAGACGTATCAGGCGCCGGGGCACGCGTGCCCTGTTTAACAAGCGCGAAGACCGCAGGGAAAAATTATGAAGAGAAGATCAAATTTGTCGTGGTGGAAGTGTTGCGAATTGGACAGCAGCAGTGCGGAATTGGTTCGAATTGAGGATTTTGTATGAAAAATCAGCCTCTAGGGCTGACTAATCAGCACGGGGACAGGGTCTGTCACTGGGGAGGCCTCTTTGGCAACTGCAACCAAGGCTTCTTGCTTCTAGCTAACGCTACTAGCTCCTTGCTAGCTAGTAGCAAATAGCGTCAGCCAGTAGCAAGCAGCTTTAGTTGCCGTTTTCCTTGGACTGTTACATTCTGTTTTCCGAGGAAATCCATTTTCCCCTCTTCAGGACATGGAGCTGCGCTGTTCGCATGGCTGCAGGAC
>JANLYJ010000161.1:0-2772 GCA_031365555.1 Gemmatimonadaceae bacterium
CCGATCGAAAAAGTTTTCGACGTGGGTGTACACGATCGCTTCCAACCTCGCGAAAAACGAGCTGAGGAACCGGTCGCGCAACCCGCTCGTGCTCTTTCAGACGGTTCAAAAGAACTGGGAGGATGACGATCGTCCGCTTCAGTTCGAGGACCCAAATTCGCGGCCCGATGACCTTTACAGGAAGCGTCACTTGAGGGAGCTCGTAGAGAAATCAGTGGCGCAGCTTCCGGAGCATCATCGCGATGTATTCATTCTTCGCGAGCTCGAAGGAAAGTCATACGAAGAGATCGCAGAAATCACCGGATGCAATCTTGGAACGGTTAAATCGAGGCTTAACAGAGCGAGAACCTCTTTTGCGGAGATCGTAGCGCCCTTTATTGACTAGTCAGTGGAGTAGCGGGAACTTAAGGGTTCGGGAACCAGTGCCTTCGCGAAGGGTACTGCAACCCGGACCCTTTACCGTATAGAAATGGACTGCAAGCAGTTTAAAAAGAACCATTGTGCGTTTACTGATGACACCCTTGCAGGGGTGGAGCTGGTGAGCATGCAGCGACATATAGCAGAGTGTGAGCAGTGCGCCAGGCTGGACTGGAGTGTACGCCGGTCGCTGATGGTTTTCAGAAACCTTCCTTCAATCGAGCCATCTGCAAACTTCGAGGCGCGCCTCCAGGAAAAGATCCGACAGTCAGTGGATGCACAGGCTGTAAACACGCAGTCCTTCCGGTTGGCCGGCGTCGCCGCCGCACTTTTTGGGGCTGCAATGCTTGGATACATCGCTGTCGTCCTGCCTAATTCAGAAGCTCCCCAGGACATCGTTATGGCGCCGGTAGTTGCTTCGGTTCCTGACTTCGATATTCCGGCAGTATCTGCCGGAGGTCCTGCGATTGTCGCTTCGGTTTCGGCCGGCCTGCCAATCTGGACCGCCGCTCTTTATGCCGAGCAGGCGCCACAACATTTTGCACAACCCGAACTGACTCTCGCCAGCTACACGCGATAGCAGGAAAGGCGGCCGGTCCAGACGGCCGTTTTGTATATTTGGCCATGTCGTCAACCGCCGCACATCGCATTGTAAGAGACGCCGTCAAAAGCGGATCCTTCGACACGGTCTACTACGTGTACGGCGATGACGAATTCCAGAAAGAGGACGCGGTAAAGCAACTGGTTCGAGCTGCCGTCGATCCTGCCACACGCGACTTCAATCTTGAATTTCGACGCGGTGCGGAACTGGATCCAGGGGCGCTCGATGCGTCACTCCAGGCACTTCCTCTAATGGCAGCGAGGAGAGTGTTCGTGCTTCGCGACGTAAATGCGCTCAAGAAGAAACAGCGCGAAGTGCTGGATCGGTATCTGAAGCAGCCGGCGTCGGATACGGTACTTATCATGGTTGCCGGACTCGATGCCAAAGCAGACAAGATGTTGATCAACGCGGCAAACCCGCTTGAGTATCCGCTGCTGTCCGCCGATCGCATACCCCGATGGATCGCTCACTATGCGTCGAGCGAGCTGAATACACAGATCACGCCGGGCGCCGCGGACCTTCTTCAGGCGGCGATAGGGACTGACCTGCAGCAGCTGGTTTGCGAGCTCGAAAAACTTTGCAGCTACTGTGGCGATGCGCAGATCGACGAAGCGGCGGTAGGCGCGATTGTCGGCGCACTACCTGGTGAAATGATGCCGGACCTTCTCGATGCAGTTGCAGCACGAGCGGTTGCGCGTGCGCAGGAGCTGCTACCACGTGTTCTTGCACAACCAAAAACATCCGGTGTTCAGCTTGTAATGGCTCTTGGCGCACAGACACTGGGAATTTCCTGGGCGAACGCGCGTCATGCCGATGGAGTTCCCGCAGGACGTTTGCAATCCGAGCTCTTCGATCTTCTAAAGCGGTCCGGATCCGTGTATACGGCGCGAAGCTGGGGCTCGGCCGTTGCGACCTGGGCGAAGGCAGCGCCAATCTGGACCGCGCGCGAGTTGAATCGCGCGCTCGACGCGCTTCTGCAGGCGGATGTTGCGCTCAAGGAGACGCGACTGTCTTCTGACGAGCAAGTTATTTCAAACCTGATTTTTGAAATGTGCGCGGCTGAATCCGTGCGCAATGCCGCTTAGCGGCAGGAAAGGCTCTGTCATGAAAACGTTGCTCGCATTTCTTGCGGCATTTCTCGTCCTCTCTGCGTCCGCTCAAAGCCAAACCTCGGCCGACTCCATTTTTGTGCGCGCACAGCGAATGGTGAGCGACGGCCGCGCCGCAGCCGGGCGTGCGGTAGTCGATTCAATGCTGCGTGCATCGCGTCGAGGAAGTCCGGCTTACGCCGAAGCACTTTTCTGGAGAGCGACACTTTCTGCCACCACACCACAGGCGGAGCAGGACTATCGCCGGCTGATTGTTGAGTATCCGCTTTACGCCCGCACGGGTGACGTACTTCTGCGCCTCGCCCAGCTCGAGCTGCTTCGTGGAAACCGTGATGCAGCGGCGGTTCACCTTCGGAGAATTCAAACTGAGCACCCTGAATTCGGGAATCAGGCTGCAGCCAGTTATTGGCTAAGCCGTGTGTTGTTCGAAAAAAACGACCTCACGGGAGCATGCACGGCGATCGCAGATGCAAAACGCCTTGTGAAAGCAGACGACGTAGAGCTCAAGAACCAGGTCGATTATCAAGACCAGCAGTGCGCAGGAGTCGTCTTGAACACGCTCGAAACCATGAAGGTTGCAGAAGTCATAAGGCCGGACGTTACCAAGCCGGAAGTGATCAAGCCTGCTACCTCCGTCGAGAAGCC
>JANLYJ010000201.1:0-4095 GCA_031365555.1 Gemmatimonadaceae bacterium
CGACCTTGACCGATACATAGCCAGTCGTGCTGGTAACGCATCCCTGAGCTTCGCCGCTATTCTGAGTGTTTGTCGGCTCCGCATCGCTGCAGATCAAAAGTCCCTGATAGATGTTTGCCGCGAATGCACTGGCAGTCCAGATCGTGCTGGAAGTTGCGGCTCCAAGAAGCGGCGAGGTCTTCTCGATGTAGGGGCCATTCCACCGCGACACGTCGGCCGCAACGTAGTTGGCACCATCGAGGCTTACGTCAATCGTGCTGGAAACGACGTTCACGAGATCTTCAATGTCTCCAGGGAACTTCGGACGGACTTCGACCGCGAAACGCTCGATACCGCCACCGACGCGATGGAGATCCTCAACCAGGCGGGCCGGGTCGCCAGCGGTTGACTGCTGGGTGATTGCTGGAATAACAACCGCTGCCAAGACTCCGATCACGATAACCGTGACGAGAATTTCGACGAGCGTAAAACCTCTGCGGACGATCTGAAGCGTCTTCATTTGTTCCTTCCTCAGCGTTGAAGCAACGTGGCGGGGGCATGGGGTGACATCGGCGTCACTGTGATTCGTGTGGGGTAAAGTAACCCCTGCCGTAACACTTCCGTTATATGCTCTTCAGGAATCGTAACAGCCTGTTTGCGAACTTGCACTCAAATGTCACACTGGAGCCAAAACTAGGCTAAGCATGGAATTGAGGGGCTTTACCTCCCAGAGGTAGACTTTGCCAAATCCTGGAGGATTGTGGGTTCGATCACATGCCCGCCTTCAAATTCGGTCAGCAAAGCGTGAATTCCGAGCCTCTTGAACTGCTCGAATTCCGATTTTATCAGGTCGAGCTTGAAATACCGGTCAGTTTTTCCGACGACGAAATGGAGGGGCTGGGACGCCAGCCCTCCAATTTGAGCAGGATCCTTGAGCTCCGGCGGTAGGAGCCCGCCCCAAAGGACCAGTCTCGAGATGTTCGGCCTGCTCCGGGCTACCCAGCGGCTAACTGTTGCCGCGCCCTGCGAAAATCCCAGCACCGTAACCGTCAGATCCCGACTGGCGCGGGAGCGTAAATCGGCGAGCAGGGTGTCGAGATACCCGACGTAGTCTGCAATCTCGTTTTCACGATCTTCACTGGTCATCCACGTAGCTCCTACGGGGGTGGCCGGCGTATGGACTGTTCCCTGACTCTTATAGAATCGGGAAAGTGCTTCAGGCGCTACAATCGCCCTGCCTTGGAGAGCGATGGACTCGAACTCGGGGATGAAATCCCTGGCCAGCTGGCCAAACCCGTGACACACGATCCAAAGATCGTTGGTGTCAGCAGTGAGCTTTCCGAGCAGGCAGTATCTCGCCGTCCTGCGGACGGCGAGATGGTGCTCGGAGATGGCGGCCTCCACTACTGGTTATCGCTTCCGAACGGATCGCCCGGCGGTGGGCGAAGCGCAGGCGATGGCGTCGGCAGCTCCTGACGGTCGAGCCATCTGGTAAAATCGCCGCCTATTGCGGACCAATGTGCTCTGTCATCCACGGTTCCACTGAGCGAGAGTGTGCGCGCACGGTCGCGAAGCTGACGCATCTTGAACTCTACGAGTGAGCGAACTTCCGGCGAGGCTTCTTTATCAGACGCGAGAACCAGAAGACGATCGGCAACCGAGCGCTGAACGATCCTGTCGATTGTTGCGTTTCTCACATTCGCTGCCCGGGCTGCGCCTGCGGTCCACTGCGGTGTCGCGAGGGCATCGACAATTTCATTGAGCGTGACCGGATTGGTTTCGTGCAGCGCGCTCTGTACGACGCGTGCTGCACGCTCACGCTGGAGCACTGCATCAACAATCATCTGCGACAATGTCCGCATCGCTCCGAGCTCATCGAACGCGGGGCGGGTGCGGCTGCCAAATAGCTCCACATACGGACTGTAGTCGTATGGCCGTGGTCCGAGCAGGGTGACAACTGTATCCGGAATTGCAAGCTCTGAAGGACGCAGCTCCGCAACAAGAGCGGCGAGTGCCCGGCGCTGCTGTACCGCTGGAACAGGGCGCGTTGCCTGGACCGCATCCCCGCGAACCGCATTGGCGTACTCGAGTCCACCGATGGTTTTTGAAACGCTATTGATCGCGAACCGGTGCATCAGGTACACGGGAACGAATCGTTCCTGCAGCAGCGATATTGGCTCCCCGACGCGGATGTTGCGTTCGCCAAACCTGCTCATTGCGACCCGGCGCACTGCGGTCTGGTGCTGCAGGAATTCAAGAGGGGTAGCCGCATCATCCCACAAATTCGTTCGCGGATCCGATGCGTACTCGGGACGTGCGTCATCGTCGGAAAGGAAAAGAAATCCCTTGCGCAGTCCTTCACGCACAATCGCCGCGAGCGAGTCCTGTTCATTCCCGGGGAAAATTCCGTAACCCCAGCGAATCGCCCACACATCGTACTCGCCTGGGCCGCTGTCATAGGCAGCAGAGATATCGATGTTGCCGCCCGGCCCAAGTCGCACGCGCGGAGGCGGATAATCCATCAGTGATCCACGCTCATATGTGGACGCGATGTAGTTGTGAGCGAGCCCCAGCGTGTGTCCAATTTCATGAGACGTAACCTGCCGAACACGTGCAAGTACAAACGCTGTGTCTGCGGCCGCAGCGTCCGCGCCCATCAGTCCAGCATACAGATTGTAGTCGGTGCGGGCGCGGTGCGAGTCCATCCGCGCCATCCCCTTAATGATCTCACCAGTACGTGGATCGCCGAGCGCGCCACCAATCGACCAGCCGCGCTCGTTGCGGTTTTCCCATTGCACGACGTTGTAACGGATGTCCATGGGGTCAGCGCCTTCAGGCAGGTCTTCAACCCTGAACGCGCCACGCAATCCGGCCCTGTCGAACGCTTCGATCCAGAATCGCGCGCCTTCGACAGTGGCCGAGCGCACTGGCTCCGGGATTCCACGGTCTATGTAATAGACAATCGGATCCTTGAACGGACTGTTGGGATCATTCGGATTCACCCGTTCAAGCCGGTGACGCGACGCCCATCGCTGGTCGAGTGCGTTCTGAATCGGCTGCGCATAGTCCTTGAACCGGATTCCGAAGTACCCGACGCGCGGGTCCATCTGGCGTGGTCTGAAGCTGTCATCGGGAAGCGGCACAATCGACACATGCTGACGCAGCGTAAAACTCTGACCATTTGGTACAATCGACGAAACCGTGTTACCCGGCCTTCCCGCAGTGACAAAGGTGAGAGACACATCTACTTCCGTATTCCCCGGAAACGCCTTTGTATACGGCCTGTAGGCGCTCGATCTATCCTTTGCGATCGAGTACGAACCCTCGTTTGACGCGGTGAGGGTCGCTGCGACATCCATCCAGTCGCGCATGAAGAAATCGGTGGCATCGACCAGCATCCGGCCGCCTTCTTCTGCGACGATTGGCAGCGATGCAACTGTACTTGGCGGAAATGACTCGGCGATCGTGCGGGAGTGCGCGCTGTTGCTCGCTGATGTTCTGTAGTTCCAGTTCTCGAAAACAACCAGCACACGTCCGCCATTCCTATCGAACCGCGCAACGTTTTCGGGTCCATTGGCGCCGCGGTCGATGCCAATCGGGTTGGAGCCGAGCCCGGTGGCCATCGTCATGAATACGAGTGCGCGCAAGGAATCGTGCGGAATTTCGAGAAGAATCTTCCCTTCCTTGTTGTCGAGATAGACTGGAATGAAGCCGTCGCGTTTCTCCATGCCCGCAGTCTTGCCGGTAATGCCCGAGGGAGCAGGGGTCGAAACCTGTTGGGCCATGGATGGAGCGGAAATGGCGACAAGTGTGGACGCGACGAGAACGGTAATTTTTTGCATTAGTTTTTTGGGGGATATCAGGGTAAGCGATTATCCGGTGTAGTCCGGTGTGCCGCAAGGGCTTTGAACTACAACTACGCTGCCGCAGAGACCTCAGAACAACATTCTAAAGTCCTGGCGGTGGTTTTTTGGGGGAACTGCACTCGTACTGGAAATGTCTTTCCCCCCAAAAAGTTTTTAAGAGATCTACATATGTCGTTCTGAGGTCTCTGCGGCAATTGCAGTTGCAGTTTGCCGTCCCATGGTTCCAACCCGTAATTTCCAGTCTGCACCC
>JANLYJ010000228.1:0-2520 GCA_031365555.1 Gemmatimonadaceae bacterium
GTCATCGGCACACATCGCCTGCTCGGCGAAGATGTGGTCTTCGGTGACCTCGGTCTCATCATCGTTGACGAAGAACACCGCTTCGGTGTGAAGCACAAGGAACGTCTCAAGCAGCTGAAGATGGAGACGGACGTGCTGACGTTGACCGCGACGCCGATTCCGCGCACGCTGCATCAGTCACTGGCTGGCCTGCGCGACATGACGCTGATGCAGACGCCGCCGCGTGACCGCAGCCCGGTGCTGACCTACGTCGAGCCGAACGACGATTCGCTGATCGAGGAAGCGATCAACCGCGAGCTCGATCGTGGCGGACAGTGTTTCTTCGTGCACAACCGCATCGAGACGATTCTCGCGGTCGCCGATCATCTCAAGCGACTGGCGCCGCGTGCACGCATCGTCGTCGGCCATGGCCAGATGAAGGAACGTGAGCTCGAAGAGATCATGCGCCGATTCGTTGCGGGCGAAGTTGACGTGCTTGTGTCAACTATGATTGTCGAGTCTGGGCTGGACGTACCAAATGCAAATACGATTTTCGTAAATCGTTCTGACACGTTCGGGCTAGCCCAGCTCTACCAGCTGCGTGGACGTGTTGGCCGGTCGCACAGACGCGCATACTGCTACCTGCTCGTTCCCGATACTACGATCGACGAAGACGCGAACCGCCGTCTCAAGATTCTCGAGCACCACACCGAGCTCGGCGCCGGATACCGGATCGCACTCAAGGACATGGAGCTGCGGGGTGCGGGCAACCTGCTTGGTCCGGAACAGTCCGGATTCGTACACGCTGTCGGTTTCGACCTTTATCTCAGGATGCTGGACGAAACGGTGCGTCGCGTCATGCTCGGAGACAGTGCCCCGAAACTCCAGCCGGCCGACATTTCCATAGATCTTCCGGCATTTATTCCGGATGAATACGTCGGCTCACAGGAAGCGAAGCTGGATGTATATCGCAGACTCACCGCTGCGACTGATCCTGAAACGATTCTGCAGCTGCGAAACGAGGCGCGCGACAGGTTTGGACCGCTCCCGCCCCCGGTCGAAGGGCTCTTTGGAGTGGCTTCGCTGCGCGTGCTGGGCGGTTTGTCCGACATGGAGTCAATTCTCGTGCGTGGGAACGAGGCTCGTATTACTTTTCGCGAGCACGCCATCCCCCGCATGAAGGGGATTTCGGCCGCTTTTCATGAAGTTCAGTTCCAGGCCGAAGTGCGGCGCGCCCAACCGCTTTCCATCAAGCTCACGAGACTTGGGGGTGCGGGACTGCTGGAAGGACTCACCCGTGCGCTGACCACTCTGCGACCGGACGCCGCAAAACAAACTCAGACCACACCCAGGACATGAAACGTTCCCTCGCTTTTTCCGCCATTGCAGCGACACTTGTTCTTTCAGGATGCAAGAACATGAAGGACGCGTTTTCGGCTCATTCAGACGTTGTTGCGAGCGCTGAATCACAGACGTTCACCGTCACCAGAATGTCAGAGCTGCTCGGCCGCTCGCAGGCGCCGCTTCGCAAGGATGTCGCGAGTGCACTTGCCAACATCTGGGTGAACTATCAGCTCGTCGGCGTTTCCGCCGCGCGCAATGATTCACTGAGCGACGAGAAAGCGCTGGACGAAGCACTCTGGCCATTCATTGCAAACATGAAGGCCAAGACCTGGTATGACTCCGTCGCGAAAGGATGGGCAAAGCCGGATTCAACGCAGGCACTCGCGATGTACAACAGCGGCGAGATCATGACTGCCGCGCACATCCTGATTCTTACACAGGGAATGTCGCCAGCACAAAAGGCGCAGGCGCTCCAGAAGGCGAAGGCGATTCGCGCGAGCCTGACCCCCGCGAACTTCGCAGCCGTTGCAAAGAAGGAAAGTCAGGACAGGCAGTCGGGACTGGCAGGAGGAGTTCTGCCCCCGTTCCGGCATGGCGAGATGGTTCCCGAATTTGAGCAGGGCGTGAAAGCAACGAAGCCCGGTGAGATTTCCGGAATCGTTGAATCGCAGTTCGGTTACCACATCATTCGCCGCGCTACTTACGACGAAGTGAAGGCATCACTGGTCCAGGCAGCCGGGACGGCTTCAATGGCTCGTGCAGACAGCGTATACATGGCGAAGCTGGAAAAAGATGCGAAAGTCGAGGTCAAGCCGAACGTCGCACAGAAGGTCCGCGACATCACAGTTGATCCTGAAACGAATCTCGAGGACAACACTGTCCTGGCCACATGGAATGGCGGCAAGCTCACGGGAGGCCGTCTCGCCCGCTGGGTGCAGGGAGTTCCGCCGCAGGCCGGTATCGCGCAGCGCATCATGTCTGCGCCCGACTCGGTCATTCCGCAGTTCGTCATGAACTTTGTCCGCAACGAGCTTATTCTTGCCGAAGCCGAAAAGCACAAGATTGAACCAAAGGCCAAAGAGCTTGAGGCACTTCGCCGGAACTTCATGGTGGAGCTTGCGACGACCAAGTCGATGCTTGGAATGGATCCGAAGTCGATCGCGGACAGCGCCAAGGCCAGAAAGGTGAGTCCTGAAG
>JANLYJ010000233.1:0-1504 GCA_031365555.1 Gemmatimonadaceae bacterium
CATCTTGCCGATCGCCTCGTGCACTTCTGAGTTTGCATCGCGGCTGGATCGGAGGCGGTAAGGTGATCCGTCTACAACGCTAAGAAACCGGTTTCGAACATGAAGGCGGGAGTGCAAAACGAATTCGCCACGGTCCACGGCACCAAAAACGCCTACAAGAATTGGTATCTTGATTGTGCTCGCCGCGTGGAACCATTCGTCCGCGCAGTAGTGAAATTCGAGACCGCTTTCGAGGTCGAACATCGCAACCGCGATGCGCGAGGCCCGCGAGCTTTTCTCAATTTCCTCGATATTTTCACGAAGCTGCGTTTCAGCTGTCTTGGTCATCTTGCCAATGTAGGTATCTCTCCTGCATGGCAGCTCATGAGCAAGGGCGGTGCCTTAGCTTTCTCTAGTTAAATCCACCTGTTCTCCTCCTGAAATGACACCGAAAGGATCCGGAACCACGCGTCATTATCACTTGATCGGTATTGCCGGGACTGCGATGGCTTCTCTCGCAGGCCTGTTGAAACAGGCAGGCCACCGTGTTACCGGCTCCGACGAA
Source organism: Gemmatimonadaceae bacterium (assembly GCA_031365555.1). Taxonomy (GTDB): domain Bacteria; phylum Gemmatimonadota; class Gemmatimonadetes; order Gemmatimonadales; family Gemmatimonadaceae; genus UBA4720. The sequence goes on from JANLYJ010000233.1 coordinate 545, forward strand.
AATGTGTACCCCCCCATGTCCGACGAACTGCAGGCGATGGGCATCGAATATTCGGTGGGCTACAAGCCTGACAACCTGGATTCCAAACCGGACATCGTTGTCGTCGGTAACGCGATTTCACGGGGAAACGCCGAGCTCGAGGCAGTGCTCGAGCGGAAGCTTTACTACACGTCGGCAGCCGTCACCATCAAGGACGAATTCATTCGCGGCAAGCATTCGATTGCCGTCGCTGGAACCCACGGCAAAACCTCCACGACGTCACTGCTCGCCTGGACGCTCGAGTGCGCCGGGAAAAATCCCTCCTTCCTCATTGGAGGTGTCGCTGAAAATTTCGGGAAGTCTTACCGGCTTACTGACTCGAACATCTTTGTCATCGAGGCAGACGAGTACGACACGGCCTATTTCGACAAAGGCCCGAAGATGTGGCACTACCTTCCCGACACTGCGATCGTAAACAACATCGAGTTCGATCACGCTGACATCTATCGCGACGAAGAAGCGTACAAATTCGCCTTCTCCCGCTTCATCAATCTTGTTCCGCGCAACGGCCAGCTGATCGCTGGCTGGGATTCACCACTCGTTCGCACGCTTGCGCCAAGATCGTTCGCGCCGATTCAATATTTCTCCTACGACGGCGACACTCCGCTTGAAGACGGCGACGGATGGACCGCCTCCAACGTGACTTTCGGCGAAGAAGGAACAAGATTCACCGTGCTGCGCAGCGGAAAAGTTTGGGGCGATCTCGAAATGCCGATGACCGGTGCATTCAGTGTGCGCAACGCTCTAGCAGTAGTAGCGGCTGCGTCGGCCGTCGGCGCTGAGTACGCGGGCATTGCCGGGGCTTTTCGCACTTACAAAAGTGTGAAGCGGCGCATGGAAGTGAAGGGAGAAGCTGGCGGCGTGCTTGTCATTGTCGATTTCGCACACCATCCGACAGCTGTTCGCGAAACAATGGCTGCC
>JANLYJ010000251.1:0-2580 GCA_031365555.1 Gemmatimonadaceae bacterium
CCAATAGCTGTAAGTTGCCGTTCTTCATGCGCTATCTTTACGAATGTCCCTCCCCACTGTCTACGTAGAGACCTACGGCTGCCAGATGAATGTCAGCGATTCCGAGCTTATGCTCGGGAAGCTGGCCGATTCCGGGTATGCGACTGTGGATCGGCCCGACGACGCGGATGTGATCCTTGTGAACACGTGCGCGATCAGGGAACACGCCGAGCAGCGTGTGATCGGTCGACTGGGAGAGCTCAAGTCGAAGATGCGTCCCAATTCAGTACTTGGCGTAACCGGCTGTATGGCTCAGCGCATGGGCACCGAGCTGCTCGACCGGGTGCATCATCTCAGCTTGGTGATTGGGCCCGATGGGTATCGGGACCTGGCAACCCTGGTCGAGAACGCGCGGAATGGTGAGCGCGCGTCTGCCCTCGAGTTCGACCTGGATGAGCACTATGAGGACTTCCAGCCGCGCCGTTTCGACAACGTAAAAGCCTGGATTCCGATACAGCGCGGGTGTGACTACAACTGCACCTACTGCATCGTTCCTTACACGCGCGGACCAGAACGCAGCCGGAAGCTGGCTGATGTGGTGCGCGAGTCCGAAGCAGTCGTTTCTGAAGGTATGACCGAGATCGTTCTGCTTGGCCAGACAGTCAATTCCTTCAACGATGGCACCCACGATTTTGCGGATTTGCTGCGCGCGGTAGGGCAGGTGGCGGGGCTCAAAAGGCTTCGTTTCATGAGCCCGCATCCCAACGATTTCTCGGATCGGGTCATCGCGGCGATGGGAGAAACGGACGCGGTTTGCGAGCACGTTCACCTGCCCATGCAGTCCGGATCGGACCGTGTCTTGAAGCGAATGCTCCGCCGGTACACCAGCGCCGGATTCCTCGAATGCGTGGACAAACTTCGGTCAGCGATTCCAGGGATCGCCTTCACCACTGACGTCATAGTCGGGTTCCCGGGCGAAACAGAAGAAGACTTCGAAAGCACTTTAAGTGTGGTGAGGCAAGTTGGCTTCCAGGATGCATTTACGTTCAAGTTCTCACCTAGAGCTGGAACTCCGGCTACGCGCTTTCCCGAGAGCCAGAGCGTACCCGACGCAGTCGCTTCCGACCGTCTCGAGCGTCTGATCACAACGGTCAGGCTCGGTACCCGCGAGCGCAATAACGGGTTGCTCGGATCGCGGCATGAGGTGCTGGTCGAGAAGCCTGCTCGTCGCGGTGGACTTCTGCAGGCGAGAACCCGGGACTTCAGGACAGTCATCGTTCCCGGCGACCCGACATTGATCGGCAAGTATCTCAACGTTGAGTTGACCGGAACGACAGGGTCCACCTTCACGGCAAAGGTTGTCTCAGGGCGGCTTGCACTTCCGCTGGCCGGCTAAGAAGCAGGCAGTTATCTGATTGGCTGATCCTCAAGGCGATTGCGTGAAGCGATCGCCTTTTGTGCATCTAGGGTCATGCCTCTGATCGCTTTTGCGTACCTGGCGTTCGCCGGAGGACTGCTGGTCGGGTACGCCCAGCTGGGAACAGGCTGGTCAATTATTGCCGGCTCAATGGCGGTCTTCTGTCTGTTCCTGGTGCGTCCCGGTCAGGAAGCCGGCAGGCTCTCACTGATCGTGATTTTCCTCGCGGCCGCCGTCATGGGATCTGTCGAAGCACGTCCGGCCCAGCTTCGTCCCGCTGCTCCCGCGCAAACTCACCAGGATCGCGGGGTGTTGTCGAGTGCACGGAATCGCGCGATGAAAGCAATCGAGGCGACTTTTCGCAAAGATGCTCCGATGGCGAAGGCCCTGCTCATCGCTGACAGGCAGGATATTCCTGTCGAAATGAATGATGCCTTCGTGGCTGCCGGGCTAGTGCACATCCTCTCCATTTCCGGCCTGCACGTTGGAATCATCGCAGCGTTCATTGCACTGCTTTTTGAGAGTATGAGATTCTCAAAGAGTGTCGGCGCCTGGGCAACACTCATCACAGTAGCACTGTATGTAGCGCTGCTCGGCGCCCCGCCTCCGGCACTCAGGTCGGCAGCGATGGTAGGGGCCGTGACCCTCGGAAAGTTTTCCCAGCGTCCGACCTCACCTTGGGCGCTCCTCGCAATCGGCGCATTCGTTCCTCTCGTACAGCCGGAGGTTGTAGCCAACCTTGGGTATCAGCTGAGTGTGGCAGGGATGTCTGCCCTCATCGCCTCCGGCCAGTTCAACAAGAAGTTTGTGCACCCTCGCTGGAAGGGCGCTCGGCGAAAAATTTACGGCGAGCTATCAACTTCCATTCTCGCCACGATTGTATCGGCACCGCTGATCGCCTGGTTCTTTGGGAGAATCAGTCTTGTCGGGCCAGTCGCCAATATTGTCGCAACACCGATTGTCGCGGTTCTGCAGCCTCTCCTTTTCATCGCGCTGGTGCTCGCCCCGGTTCCATGGCTTGCACACTTCGCCGCGGACGCTGTACACCCACTGCTTCGGGCGCTCGACGCTTGCGCGCAATTCTTTGCGTCCATTCCCGGGGGTGTCGTAACGGTCACTCCCGATTGGCCGGTGGTCCTGTGTGCGACCGCTTCGCTGTGCGCACTCTTGATTGCTTTGGCCAG
>JANLYJ010000264.1:0-1528 GCA_031365555.1 Gemmatimonadaceae bacterium
CGCAACATGTTGTCAACCGTTCGTTATAAATCAAGCAATCAGCGCGGCGCTGGCAGGCCATGCATGTTGCTAGAAGGACTTGTGTGATGGAATGGGTCGAACGCCGTCAGAGCTGTCGGTTGGCTGAATTGTTCGGCGCAAACCATCGCCAACTTCCTGGGTGAAAGGCTATCGGCGCCGGCGAGACCCCTGCCTGGCAAGGACGACCCGAGCAGCGCCGATCGCGAAGGGGTGGCACGGTTGCGCCGCCAAGTGTGCTAGCTTCAAATGAACGTCGATGTCTTGGCAAGGCCCTGCTTGCCGCCAGAGGAGGCTAAGACGTTCAGCTCGTCTTCGACGTCGTGCTAGCGGATCGGGCCGACTTTCCTATGCATACGATGTGTCGCTTGCTCATGCCTCGACCAGTGGCTTCTATGCTTGGCACGACGCCGCGTTGCGAAGTGACGTCCGCTACCGAATCCGCTTATCGCCAGTTCACCGCCGAGCCTGAATCGTTCATGGATCGCCGACATGACCCATGTGATGCTCCGGGCAGGCTTCATCCACCTGCCCATCGTGCCCGACGCAAGGAACGGGTTGCTTGCGAGCCGGTCAACCGGGAAGCAAATGGCGACTGAACAGGTGATCGCGGTGTTGAGTAGGACGCTTCAGCAACAGGCCCGTGAGCATCACCCGCCACAACGACTGTGAAGCTTGCTGCCAGTTTCCTGTAGTGCGAAACTCATCAGCCGACTCGAACCGGTCAAAGCTTTTCGGCCGGGATTCCAAGGAGAACATCGCGTGCATCCGTCGTACCTGGTTCTGCGCGTTACCGCCGTCTTGTCTCTTTGCATTGCCCCGTGTGTTTCGTCCTGGGCTGCCGATGCAGGGGACGTGGCGGAACTGAAACGTGCGATCGACGCGCTACGTGCCGAAAACCGGGCGCTCGCCGAGAGGTTGGTCACGCTGGAAACACAACGCTCTGAACCCATGCGAGACAAGAATGCCGCTTCTGCCATGGCGAATACGGATGGTAGAAATGACCAGCCGCTGGAGCAGCGAGTCAGGGAACTGGAAATCACCAAGATTGCCCAGGAAGACGCTGTTCGATCGATCATCAAGGACTCGGTGGCGACACTTGGCTCGAAGATCAACGAAGCAGTGACTTTCGGCGGCACGCTCGGCGCGACCCTCGGACGCAGCACCAACTTCTCGGGCGAGAGAAAAAGCTTGCTCGGCTTGGAGTCGACCAGTTTCGAGTTCGAGATCCAGACGAACGACTGGGCGCTGGGACACATCAAGCTCGACTACGTGGACGGGAAGGACATTTTCTTCCCGACGACTACCGGCACCCAGGCCCACGTCGATCGACTCAATGTCGACACCGCCTACATCACCATCGGCAATCAGCTCAGATTCCCGCCCCAACTGACCATCGGGCGCGTGGTGTTGCCGTTCGGTACGTCCACTGGTCACCCAGTCGCAGATGCCCTCTCGGTCAGCAGCCCGCTCACCATCGACACGTTCGAGATGAGGCACGAGGCTGTCA
>JANLYJ010000425.1:0-2163 GCA_031365555.1 Gemmatimonadaceae bacterium
TCACCGCAGCATGCCTTGGCGCTTCATCTCGGGGCTTCTGCGTTTCGATATGAAACAGGCAGAATCCGGCGACCAACTCCCACAGTCGCGTGAATGGAAGAAAGAATGCGCCCACCGTGTGGTCGGTATTCACGGCGAAGATCGCAAGAAAAAAAGACCCCGCGCCGATTGTCAGAGGCACAACCGCAGACTTGTTTCGCACTTTCCAGCACACCACAAGCAGGAGTGGCCAGAAGAGGTAGAACTGTTCCTCGATCGCCAGTGACCACAAATGCAGCAGCGGTTTCCTTTCGGCTGCTACATCGAAGTATCCCGTTTCCTGGACAAGTAGTGCATTCGACAGAAAGGTCGACCCAGCGACGATATGTCTGCCAAGATTGACGAATTCAATCTCGTAAAGGAGGTACCAGCCGAGCAGCAGGGTGCCCGCCAGAACGACAACGAGAGCAGGGAATATCCGATTGACGCGGCGGGAGTAGAAATCTCGAAAGGTGAACGTTCCACGTTCCAGCGCCCGGATAATGATTCCGGAAATGAGATAGCCGGACAGGACGAAAAACACGTCCACCCCGACAAATCCTCCACGAAAGCCACTTACACCTGCATGAAAGGCGATAACCGCCAGCACCGCGATTGCCCGCAGCCCGTCGATTTCAGGTCGGTATTCCAGCTCGTGCCTCGGGAACGTCTCTGTCGGCGGGGTCGTCAAGAGATGTATTTTCCGTCAATCATATGTCAAAAAAAATGCTTGCTAAGAGTTTTGTTCTGCTGGGTGCCATTACGCTTTCTGCGTGCGCTCCCGTGCTGCAGCGCACGCCACCTGAGAAGACGATTCAGTTTCTTCTTGTCAACGACGTGTATCTCGGTGAGCCAATGTCGAACGGGCTTGGCGGCGTTGCGCGACTGGCAACTCTCAGGCAGCAGCTCGAGAAGAATGCACCGCTGCGGATGATGCTCGCCGGAGATTTCCTTTTTCCGAGTCTGGTGAGCAAGTGGTACAAAGGCGTGCAGATGATCGAATACATGAATTCCGCCGGTATCGATTACGCGACTTACGGCAATCACGAGTTTGACGACTCACGGCAGACGCTGGTGAATCGCATCGCCGAGTCAAAATTCAAGTGGACCTCCGCGAACTGCATGAATCCTGATGGGACGCCGCTGCCAGGCGTTTCCCAGTGGGACACTGTTACAATTGCAGGCACACGATTCGGCATCGTTGGTGTGACTGTTATCCAGACCTACCCACGCTGGATTAAATGCGGAAATCCGGATTCGGCTATGCACGCTACGATTCCAAAACTAAAGGCCGCTGGTGCCGAGATAGTGATTGGCCTCACTCATGTCTACCACACGGAAGACAGTACATACCTCGCGAATGAGCCCGCGCTGGATTTCATATTGGGCGGTCACGATCACGTGGCGCAGCACATCACGATTGGGAACCGGTTCGTGGTCAAGGCTGACAAGAATGTTCAGAGCGCACAGCTTGTAACACTCGTGAAGCGCAGAGGCCAATGGTCGAAGTCGCATCGCCTCATCAAAATCGACTCGACCATTCCCGGGAATTCACTGACCGCTGCCATCGTATCCCGCTGGCAGGACTCGCTGGAAAAGCGACTCGGTCCTATTCAGGTGTTGGCCAATTCTCCTGTCGTGCTCGACGCCGTTGATGAGCCTCTTAGAAAGCGGGAGACTGAATTCGGCAATTTCGTTGCGGATGCAATTCGCGCTGGCACAGGCGCCGATGTTACGGCAACCATTGGCGGCGCGATGCGCTACGATGATGAAATTCCCGCAGGCCCGATTACAAACCGTGAGATCGAGTCGATCTACCTGTTTCCCGACGAGACGCGGGTTGTAACATTCCCGATTTCCGGCATGCGGTTGCGCGCGCTGCTTGAACGGGGAATATCCCGCGGCGGGGCAACGTGGGGCGGATATCTCCAGGTCTCCGGCGTTCAGTTCGAGTGGGATTCCACCCGCGCCGCCGGCTCCCGCATTGTCGGAGAGGTTCGACGTCCTGATGGCAGAGAGATTTCGCCGACAGAAATGATCAGATTTTCAATCAATGCCTACACCGCCTGCGACAGCGGAGATGGTTACTCCATTCCCGAATCGGCAGACGCCTGCACTCGGCGCGAATCAGGTCCGCGTGCCGCG
>JANLYJ010000388.1:0-7649 GCA_031365555.1 Gemmatimonadaceae bacterium
GCAGTTGAGTCCAATCACGTCCACCTTGAGTGCTTCGAGCGTCGTCATCGCGCTGGCTATGTCGGTGCCAAGCAGCATGCGTCCGGAAACGTCCAGCGTAACCTGCGCCTGCAGGGGAATGCGACGTCCGAGCTCGGTGAACAGACGCTCGATTCCTGTGACAGCAGCCTTTACCTCGAGAATGTCCTGCGAAGTCTCGATGAGGAGAACGTCCACGCCACCTTCGACCAGAAATTTCGCCTGCTGGTAGAAATTCTCAGCGAGCTCTTCGAAGGTGATTGCGGAGAGGGCCGGATCGGAGCTGGAGGGAAGCATACCCGTCGGCCCCATCGAGCCCGCGACGAATCGCGGTTTGGCGGGTGTAGAGAACTTGTCGGCCGCTGCGCGTGCGAGTTGCGCGGCTGTGACATTTACGTCGCGGGTTTTGTCGCCAAGACCCCACTCTGCAAGGCGGCGCGGTGTTGACTGGAAAGTGCAGGTTTCGACGACATCACATCCGACTTCCAGGAATGACTCATGGATGGCGCTGATTACATCCGGGCGGGTGAGCACCAGGTTGTCGTTGCACCCTTCGAGAGATTTCCCGCCGAAGTCGTCCGGCGTGAGATTGAACCGCTGGATCGAGGTGCCCATGGCGCCGTCGTAAACAAGGACGCGCTTGGCGAGCTCGGAGAGATATAGGGAATCGGTAGAGCGAGTAGTCATTTTTGAGAGTATCGGATACAAAAAAGCCCGGCGGTTGCGCCAGGCGGGACGCTTTAGCTGGTTATTTAACGTGGCCGCAATTTGCCGAAAATCGCCACGGACTGATCAATTGTACTTCTTCTATAGTAAGAAGTTTGGACCCCTAACGGAAGGGGCAATGGGGCTACGGACCCTCTACAACAGCCTCCTGATCCGGGAAAGTGAAGGTGGACAAGAGACCGGTGAGACCGGTGAGACCGGTGAGAGGTCAACTGCCACAGGTTCCTCACCGGTCTCCCACTCCCTGAAACCAGAAGTGTTCACATCGGTGGTGAACAAAGGGGTTTAACTTCCCGGTTCGATGCGTATCTGGGACATTCCACCGAGTAAACTTTGCCGCCAGCACCTGCTGGGCGAGCATCGCGAGCTGCATGGGCTCTGGAACATCCTCACGCTCGGAAAGCGAGGATACAGCCTCCACCCTGAAACACTTCGATGGGTCGGGAAGGCCGCCGCACTTTATGAACGACACGAAGCGCTGGTGAAGGAAATGGAGGCGCGCGGATATGTGCATCTGTCGCCGCTGGACAAGAAACTCGCGAAAGGGCAGCGAGTTCAGAAGGAGTTTCTTGTCAGCGTACGCGAACAGCGAAAACTTCTGCGCGAAAAAGGGTGCGACTGTAAAGCCAGCCGTTAGCCGATCGACAGAAAGAGATTCTGCAACAGTCCCAATGCGAAGTACGCGATGATTGGGGTGATGTCCATCATCCCCAGATTGGGAATGATCTGTCGCAGTGGTTTGAGAATCGGCTCGGACAGCGCGTAAGCCCAGCGCACCCAAACCGAATGCGGTGAAATGGGGAACCATGAAGAGAGCACGCGCACGAGCAGGGCAGCGCGCAGAATTGTGAAGGTCCACATCACTAACAGCCGGTACAGTCCGCCGGGACCGCTGTTGATTGCATAATTCGCAATTATCACCTGCTCGATGATGTAATTCGTGACGCTGATCAGGATTATGCCTGCAACAACGGCAGCGCCCAGTGCCCATAGCGGTGCACTACTGGGAAGACCACCAGCGCGAACCACGCGTCGCTCCATTGGAGCAACAAGCGGATCCACTTTCGAGCGGCAGAATCTGGCGAGTGCACTGAACGGTCCAACCTTGCGAGTGCGTACTGCCCAATCCAACAGAAACAGCACTGCTAAAACGCCAACGACCGCCAATACGACTAATCGTATGGCGGCCTGTATGCTCGCAGCTCCGTAGGTGACGTCGGTCATTACCTGAAAGTTAGCGTCATTCCCAGATTCTTCACGAGAAATGCGTACCTGTCAGCGTATTCGTCCAGTGACTTGTCCGTGGGCTTGCCCGCTCCGTGACCGGCATCTGTGTCGATTCTGATCAGGGTAGCCCTGGCACATGACTGTGCCGCCTGAAGTGCAGCTGCGTACTTGAACGAATGTCCCGGGACGACGCGATCGTCGTGGTCCGCTGTGAGAATCAGCGTGGCAGGATAGCAGGTACGCGGCTTGATATTGTGAAGCGGAGAATACGCCAAGAGCGTCTTGAACTCTTCCGGCTTTTCCGAAGAACCGTAGTCCGATGTCCATGCCCAGCCGATAGTGAACTTGTGGAAGCGGAGCATGTCCATGACGCCTACGGCGGGAAGTGCCGCGCCAAACAGTTCCGGACGTTGATTCATGACTGCGCCAACCAACAGCCCGCCATTCGATCCGCCCTCGATCGCGAGTTTCGGCGACGACGTGTACTTCTCCCTGATCAGAAATTCAGCTGCAGCAATGAAGTCATCGAAGACATTCTGCTTCTTTGCCAGCATCCCGGCTTCGTGCCATGCGCGTCCATATTCCCCGCCACCGCGCAGGTTTGCTGACGCATACACTCCTCCCATTTCCAGCCAGGCGAGCCGCACACTGGAAAAGCCTGGCGTCTCCGAGATATCGAAGCCTCCGTAGCCGTGCAGCCATGTCGGATTGTTTCCGTTCAGCTGAACGTCTTTCCGAACGACCACGAACATCGGGATTCGCGTTCCGTCCTTGCTGTTGTAAAAGAGCTGACGTGTCTCGTACTTACTTACGTCGAGTGTGGTCTTGCTCTCCTTCCAGATTTCAGTCTTCTGCGAACGCACGTTGAAACGATAGATGGACTTCGGGCGAAGGAATGAAGTGAAGGTGAAGAGCATCTCCTCATCGTCGTCCGTGCCCGCTATGTCGTCGGCGCTGCCGAGATCAGGAAGCGAGATCTCGAACACCGGCGCGTTCATTCCGAGTCCACCGCGACGGTCTGAGGATGTCGGTCGGGTTCTGCGCATGCCGGAGGCACCCTCACCTCGCTGGAGAGGTCTGCGCGGAAGGTCGTAAACGCGAATTGCAGAATGAGCATCATTTAGGAACGACGCGACCAGTCTGCCACCGACAGCTTTTGCGCTTACCATCGCATCCCTGCCTTCAGGCACCACCGTGAACCAGCGTTCCTGGCGGGGATTGTCGATGTCGATTCCGACTACACGTCCATTCGGAGCCTGGAGGTCGGTGCGCACATAGAAATTCGTTCCATCATTTCCGGCGAAACTGTAAAGCGCATCGAGCCGGTCAACAAGTTTCACGACCGGCGCGCTGATACGCGGCTTGCCAGCGTTGTCGAGGTCGATCAAGTAGAGGCGATTACGTGTGTCAGTGCCCTGCCACACGTTGATGATGACGAACGTCCCGTCATCTGTGACATTCGCATCAAATCCCCAGTCGGGCTGATCGGGGCGGTCGTAAACGAGCTGATCGCGGGACTGGGCCTGACCTAGTCTATGGTAGTAAAGCTTTTGATTTTTGTTCACGCTCGTGAGGACATTTCCGTCAGGCGGAGCGTCGTAACGTGAGTAGAAGAATCCCTTGTTGTCGTGGGTCCAGGACGCGCCTGTGAACTTTGCCCATTGAAGAAGTTCGGGAAGATCCTTACCCGTATCGATCTCGCGAATGCGGAATTCCTGCCAATCGGAACCGGCGCGGTTGATCGAGTAGGTGATGTAACGGCCGTTGTGTGAGACGTTGACTGTCGAAAGTGCAACCGGTCCGTCCTTCGACATCGCGTTCGGGTCGAGGAGGACTTTTGGTTGGGCGTTCAGGCCATCCTGGACGTAGAGAACGTTCTGCCCCTGCAGGCCGGTGTTCATGGAGAAGAAGTACCTGCCCCCTGCCTTGAACCCCGGTCCGAATCGCTGGTAATTCTGCACCTGCTCGAGTCTCGCCCGAATTGCGGCTCTCTCCGGGATCGAAGCCAGGTAGCTCGAGGTCACCGCATTCTCAGCCTGAATCCAGGCGCGTGATTCCGGTGAATCCGGGTTCTCCAGCCACCGGTAAGGATCTGCTACGCTGGTACCGTGATAGTCGTCGGTCTGTGGCCCCTTTGCGGCGACGGGATACTTGAGAGTGCCGGTCTGTGCCGTAGCCATTGTGCTAGCGGCTGCGATGAGCTGGGCTGCCAGGAGACAAGATCTTTTCATGATTTGGACGAGAGAGAGAGTACAGGAATGTACGACAGCCACCCCGAATGGTTCCATCGCCCGGTTCCGGCCCGCTATATCAGGCGCTGGATTGCGTTAATAAGTATGGTCTCATCAGTGATTGGTTTTGTGACGTAATCGTCGAAACCCTGCGCAAGAAACCTCTCTCTGTCTGCTGATCCGGCATGGGCGGTTAGCGCGATCACCGGGAGGGATTTCAATTCATCGTCCGCTCGGATCCGTGTCAGCACCTCCGACCCGTCCATGTGCGGAAGAGAAATATCCAACAGGACGAGGTCTGGACGATTGACGCGAAGACCTGCAAGCGCGGATATACCGTCTTCATACTCGCAGATTTCGTATTGGTCCTCGAGCAGCGCAAATACCAGGAGACGGTTGTCCGGGTTGTCCTCAACTACTGCAATCTTTTTCATGCCTTATTTCCGTTGACTATCCAATTAATTGCTGCAGGAAGTTCTTCACGGGCCGCTTTGACCAAATCGCGGGCCCGGGCAAGGTTCCCTTCTAAACAGGCAGACTCGAGATGGTCGCAAAGCTGTTGAAGTCGCGATGCGCCAAGCTGTCCCGCACTCGACTTGAGTGAGTGCGCTGGTCTGGCCGCGGCCGCCATGTCGCCGGAGTCCAATGCTTGTTCGGCTTCGTTGATTCGCACAGGCGCATTCACGCTGAACAATGCGCCCATTTTACTAATCAGTTTCTCGCCGCCAGCCCGGTAGAGCAGCCGCATTGCGTTTGCATCAAATTGCTCGGTCACGGATTGGGAGAACCCCGCTGCTGTGCAAGGTTGCGTTTTGCCGCAAACTCCCGCACCCATCGTTTAAGGTTCTGCTCGAGATCCTGCCCCTTTCGAACCACGCTCAAAGTCACCACTTCGAGATCCTTGGTCTGCTGGGAAGTGAGATCCGAGCCGGTCACAACTATTACCCGTGGAGAATCTTCGTCGGGCATTTTCGCGATCGCCGCGATGAATGATTGCCCTCCGCCTTGTGGTATACCCAGATCCAGTAGCACGAGGTCCGGTTTGAATCCTTCCAGTGCTGCGATCGCATCGTCTGCTCCTGCGACTGCTCTCACCTCTGCCGCACCTTCCTCATATAGGAATGAGGCAAGCAGATGCTGACTATCTGGATCATCTTCGACCACAAGAACTCGCCCGACTCCAACGCCGCGTTTCAGCGCGTGAGCGAGCGATCCTCTATCCAGCGGTTTGGACAGCACAGACATCGCTCCGACCATACCTTTGCCGAGCTCCCTGGCAACGAGGCTGACCACCACGACAGGAATTTCACGCAGCACCGGGTCACCCTTCAACGCCTTCATCACTGCCCACCCGTCCATGTTCGGCATGAGCAGGTAGGGTAATCAGATCTGGCTTAATATCGCGAGCGATTCGCAGCGCATCTTCTCCGTTTGACGCGCCGGCCGAGCGTCCGCCCAGAGATGCGATCTGGTGTGCAACCAACATTCGGGAGTCAGCTTCGTCGTCAATGATCAGTACCAGCTTATCACGAAGCACTGCCTCCGCACTGGCTGATTCCGCTTCTGGAGTTGGCAGCATTTCGTAAACGCCTTCCGCAAATTTCGGCTTCGGGCGGAGATCTACAGTAAAAGTCGACCCAACTTCAGGCTCACTGGATACGACCAGCTCAAATCCGAGCAGCGCGCACAGAGACCGGGATATTGGTAACCCGAGCCCGGTCCCTCCATACTTTCGCGTTGTGCTGCGCTCGGCCTGTTCGAACGCATCAAAGATGGCGTCGATCCGGTCAACCGGGATACCGATCCCTGAGTCGCGAACCGTAATGGCGACTGGTCTGTCAGTGGCAGGATCTGTGATAACCTGTATATCAACAGAACCTTCATTGGTGAATTTGATCGCGTTTCCGACAAGGTTCATCAGAACCTGCTGAAGCTTGGTTGGATCCGTGTTGATGTCGGCCAGTCGTTCAGGGAGCTTTGTGGTTAACGCGATCCCCTTTTCCTGAACCTGGGTTTCGAATTGATTGACCGTGTCGCGCACCACGTTTGCGACGGAGACCGTTTCGATCTCGACCTCCATTCTTCCCGCTTCGATCTTCGACAGATCAAGTATGTCATTGATAAGGGCGAGAAGATGAATTCCATTTTTCTGAATTCGCTCCAGGTAGCCGATGTCCTGCGGCCTTAGATTTTCGGCTTTATTGCGCAACAAGACATTCGAAAATCCGATCACCGAGTTCAACGGTGTTCGCAGCTCGTGACTCATCCTCGCGAGAAAATCACTCTTGGACTGATTGGCCGATTCGGCCGTCTCTTTCTCGCTTCGAAGCGCTGTTTCGACCATTCGGCGGTCAGTGGTGTCGCGAAAACTCACCACGGCACCTGCCGCCTGTTCGCGATCCTGCATTTGGTTGACTGAATACTCGACGGGTATCGACGTGCCGTCCTTGCGCCAGATGATCTCATTGTCGAACACGCCGCCGCCCCCTGTCCGCAGGACCTTGAACATGGGACACTCACTGGCAGGATAGATCGATCCATTTTCCCGCGTATGGTGCAGCAGCGCGTGGGCGGATTTGCCAATCATCTCGTCAGAGCGGTATCCCAGTGTATCGCGCATCGCGCGGTTTACGAAAGAGATCGAGCCGTCGGGCGCCAATCCATAAATCCCCTCTGTCGTCGCATTCAAAAGGGTCTCGGCGTACCTCGCATTTCGGCGGCCCAGTGCGAGCGCACGCACCACCCGGCCCAGGAGTACAACGGCTACAATGCCGAGCAGCAATGCAGAGAGGACTCCCAGCACTCCTGCGAGTGCGGCACGCTGCAGGCTTGCGTGTTCCCGTTCTCCCCGCTTGCTCAAGAGTGCGAGCTCGCGGGATGTCATAGTCTCGACTGTAGCGCGAACAGAGTCCATCAGTATCCGCCCTTGTCCCGTCCGTATCCGGGCGGCCGCAGCCTCGTATCCAAGCGAGGCGCGTATCAGGATGGTGCTGTCTATGATTTCCATCTTCGCGCTGGTCTGCTCGCGGAGCCGCTTGACGGTTTGGCTCTGGACGGGGTTGTCTGATACGAGAGCTTCAAGCGAATCCACGGCGTTCCTGACGGCAACGCTGCGGTTCTCCTTGAGCAAGAAGCTAGAGTCTCCGGTTATTACATAACCGCGCTGGCGAGTCTCCGCGTCCTCCACTTCAATGAGCAGGCGGTTCAACCGCTCGATCACAGCGTGGGTATGGTCCACCATCTTCCGGGTATTAATCAGCGAGCTTATGCTGGTCACAACCAGGAATGCAACGCCGGCAATCAGCGCTAAAGCCCCGATTCCCGACAAAATGGCGAGGCGACGAGGATTGTCCCGTGTTAACCTTGAATCAGTCCTCGAGCGGCTGCCGCCGATCTTGTCCACATCATTCATTTGAGCAAACTACTGAATTGGAACGCTGACTAACA
>JANLYJ010000430.1:0-1943 GCA_031365555.1 Gemmatimonadaceae bacterium
TGGTCATCTCTCCGGACCCGGTTTTGAACGCGGTAACGCCTATCGAGGCGAGCTGCGTTGCTGCAGCGGCAGAGAACGGCGTGCACAGATATTCAATGCCGGCTGACTCGCAATGCCGCATCAGTTTCTCCTGGCCGTCGATGTCGATGTTGAATCGCGATATTACCTCATCCATGTCACCGCCCCAGAACCGAATGCTGCCTGGAACCATTTCTTCCGGGAGGTGAAGCTGGAACTTGATGACGTCCACGCCGGCGTCTTTCGCTGCATCAATCATCCGAAAAGCAGTTTCGACGCTCCCAAGGTGCTCGCAAGCCGCCTCGGCAATGATGACTACAGGAGCGTCCGATCCAACCTTGCATTTTCCAACGCTGAATTTGCCGCTCACTTGTCGGATTCCTCCCGCAGGGTTTTCGCAGTATGCTCGGCCGTTACCCAGTCGT
This sequence comes from Gemmatimonadaceae bacterium, assembly GCA_031365555.1. GTDB lineage: Bacteria > Gemmatimonadota > Gemmatimonadetes > Gemmatimonadales > Gemmatimonadaceae > UBA4720. The sequence goes on from JANLYJ010000430.1 coordinate 444, forward strand.
CCGGCTCGTCGAGGTCTATCGCGTAACGCGATGAAATTTCAAACCCCTTTACGCTGTCACCCCACAAGGTTGGCGGCGTCCGAAAAGGCAGGTGTGTTTTGCTTCCAAAAAAGATTCCATTGAAGGAGTAGTGCTCGGAAAGGTCCTGGCGTCTGTGAATCATCTTGCTGACGGGAGTTCCATCGAGTCCGGCGATATCCCCTTCAGGAGTCATACGGAGAATCTTTGAAGGTGCGAAATGGTGTGGAACCCGCGAAACTGAAGCGACTGACTCAATGCTTGAATCAGCAAGCAGAGTACAGCCCGTCCGTACATGCTGAATAGTACGTGCGGGCGAAGTCGGCTCAAGGACTACGACGTTTTCAACCGGGGGAAGCCCCTTTTTCAGCCGCCAGTCAAGTGCGTGCCTTACGACATCAGCGGTAGGGGTCATGTCTTCAGCCAGCTCCGGTGGTCGAAGAAACTGCACCTCCAGACCCGCCGAGCGCGCGACGTCAGCAATTGCATTTGAGTCAGTGCTGAGGATGATCTCGTCAAAACAGCCGCTCTGGATGGCGATGTCGATGGCCCACACCAGGAGAGGTCGGCCAAGAAAGTTTCGCGTATTCTTGTGGGGTATGCCCCGTGATCCTGCGCGCGCCGGAATGAGAGCGACAAATCCGGGGCTCATACCAGGTCGCACAGAATTTGGGAGTACCTCGCAATACTGGCCTCGCGCACCGCATGCAAACGGTCACTTTCCACATCAAACCTTGTGAGCAGTTCTTCGACCTGTGCTTCGAGCTGCTCCGCCGTTGCTGACTGGGCCGGCACTGTGGGCAGGCCAAGATGTTGGAGCGTCCCAAGCCGCGTATCGGTGCCTATTCCCACCGAGGCAACGCCGACTCCGGCGAGAGGGAGCGCGGCATGAATGCGGGAAACAACAGCCGATTTGATTTTCTGCGTGAATATCCCGTACTCGTCGATGGTGGCCGGCTTCACACTCGGAAAGTGGGTAAACGCTTCGCGAGCGAGGGCCAGCTCTGCATCACTGTGAGCAACAAACACGATCTTGTGTCGACGGGAAAGGCGATTTGCGAGGCTGCCGATCGTTTCGCGCCAGGCATCGGGGTCCACCTGAGTACCCCAGGTTTCATTGGCCCCAAATTTCTGGTAATTGATTGCAATGACATCGCGTGTTTGTCCGGCGCCGTCCATTCTCTCAAAATAGCGTCCACTGGCCATGGCAGTACATGGAATGAGCTCGGTCTCCCTGCCAAGTGTGCGCAACAGGCGCTGGCAAAAAGCATCGCGCGAGGTCGTAATCCTGGTGGCGGCAAATGACTTGGCATAGAAGGCCCGCGCCTCGTCGTCGAAATCATATGTGTCGGCGTCTGCGAATTTTTCGATAGAAAAACCGCCCGATCCCGCTGCGACATCGGCCACCGGCACACCCTGCCTTGCAAATGCTCCGTACATCTCATGGAACAGAAGCTTGAAGTAGGGCGAGCGGTTCGGAGC
>JANLYJ010000438.1:0-3667 GCA_031365555.1 Gemmatimonadaceae bacterium
CGGGTGTAACGCCGGTTGCTTTTTCGAATCCGGGAAAAGGGAAAGAGATCGCGCTCAGTCAGTATGATCGCGGCGTCGAGATCATCTATCACGTCTCCGGTGCAACGGGCCAGGGATTGTTCGAAGCCGCGCGCCAGCGGAAGAAGCTCGCGATTGGCGTTGATGCGGACCAATACCGAGAAGCCCCAGGTTACGTGCTGACGTCAATGCTGAAAGGAATCAACACTGCAACCTACGATGTGATAGCTCGCAAAAAAGCCGGAACATTCAAAGGCGGTATCTACTCCTACGGCCTCAAGGAAAATGGAGTCGGTTACGTTTACGACGAGCACAATAAGGCGATGATCCCTGACTCGGTACGCGCTCGGGTCGAGGCACTCCGCCAGGATATCATTGATGGCAAGATCAAGGTGCCCTCACAGCTATGAACGCAATCCATATAGAAGGCGTCTCGAAGTTCTTCGGACCGATCCGCGCTAATCACAACGCTTCGCTCGACGTTGAAGCGGGTGAGATTCACGCGCTCGTCGGCGAGAATGGCGCTGGCAAGTCCACGCTGATGCGGATTTTCGCTGGACTTCTCACTCCAGATTCGGGAAAGATCGAAGTGAACGGAGTCGATGCGACAGGCTGGAGCACCGGCGATGCAATCATGGCAGGCATCGGAATGGTGCACCAGCACTTCATGCTCGTTCCGACGCTCACTGTCACAGAGAATATCGTTCTCGGTGTCGAACCGACGAAGACCGGAATGATCGATTATGCCGGCGCGGTTGCCGGGGTTGAAAAACTCTGCAGGGAAACCGGCCTCGTCATCGATCCAAACAAGAAAGTCTCCGACCTGTCAGTTGGAGAAGCACAGCGTGTCGAGATTCTAAAGACTCTCTACCGCGGCGCGAAAATCCTGATTCTCGACGAGCCCACTGCAGTCCTATCTCCACCGGAAGTTGTGGAGCTGTGGACGGTTCTGCGGAAGCTGCGCGACAGTGGGGGAACGGTCGTCATCATCACTCACCGTCTCGATGAAGTGATGGAAATCTCGGACATGATTACTGTCATGCGCGCCGGCACGACTGTAGAAAGAATCAAGACGGCCGACACGACTCCTTCGAAAATCGCGCACGCAATGGTCGGACGCGAAGTCGCTCTTTCGGCCCACCGTCGCACGGTACGCCCGTCAAATGCGGGAGCGACAATTCTGGAAGTTCGCGATCTCGTTGTGGGTGGCCATCGCATGTCTCGCGAAGTGGACTCTCTGAGCTTTGCGATCTCCGGCGGAGAAATTCTCGGCATTGCGGGAGTTGAAGGAAACGGCCAGACGGAACTCATCGAGGCGCTTGCCGGACTGCGCCCAGTCGAATCGGGCACCATATTCATCAATGGTGTTGATGTGACCCGCAAGGTTGTTCGCGAGCGCAGGGCTGCCGGTCTCACACACATACCCGAAGATCGGCACCGCCGCGGATTGATCCTGGATTATTCGATTGCCGACAACCTGGTGCTCGGCGATCATGCCGAATACTCGAAAAACGGCATTCTCGATTTCGCCCGAATTAACACCAACGCTGACGCTCGTGTGAAGCAGTACGACATTCGTCCAACCAATCATGCACTGCCGGGACGGGCACTATCCGGCGGCAATCAGCAGAAGATCGTCATCGCCCGCGAAATGGGACGCAATTTCTCGGTGCTTCTCGCTTCGCAGCCAACACGCGGTGTTGACGTAGGAGCAATCGAGTTCATTCATGAACGACTGCTGCAAGCGCGCCTGGAAGGAAAAGCGGTGCTGCTCGTTTCTGCCGAGCTTAACGAAGTGCTCGCACTGGCTGACAGAGTTGCAGTCATGTTCCGCGGAAAATTCGCGACGGTTCTTCCGATAGCCGACGCCAACGAAGAAGTCCTGGGTGAATACATGGTCGGAAGCCGATCAGCGAGCGCCGCATGAGCCGCGAAAGCATCGAAGAGGCTGTACTCCCATCTATAGTAGCGCTCCTGATAGCGCTGATCTGCGGCGATATCCTCATCCTGATTTTTGGACAGTCGCCGGGCGCTGTCTACCGTCTCCTGATTGAAGGCACCTGGGGCAACCCGTACGGTTTTGCGCAGGTCCTCTACAAGACAACGACGCTGACATTCACCGGACTCGCAGTGGCGTACGCACTCCGGGCAGGACTGTTCAATATCGGCGCTGAATCACAGCTCGCTGCCGGCGGCTTTGCAGCTGCTCTCGTCGGCCTCTCCCTGCCAAGCGGGCTCTCGATCTTCATTGCTGCACCACTCTGTATTCTCGCCGCCGGAATCGCGGGCGGAATGATTGGATTCATCCCGGGATATCTTCGCACACGGTTTGGCGCGCACGAAGTGATCGTGACGATCATGCTCAACTTCATCGTCCTCGCTTTCCTTAACTGGATTGTCGCCTCTCACCTCCACGTTCCAGAAACGCTCCATACGCAGGAAATAAAGGCGGGCGCGCTTCCCCGTCTGGAGAGTTTCATTTCCGCCTTCCACGGCTCCGCTGCGAATGTCACACTCTTCCTTGCACTGATCGCGGCCGTCGCCGCCTGGTACTACATCTTCAAGGGGAAAGGCGGGTACGAGCTAAGAGCAGTTGGACTCCAGCCTGACGCTGCGGAATATGGTGGCATAAACGTGAACAACGTTTGGCTCAAGGCGATGGTAATCTCAGGTTTCATTGCCGGACTGGGGGGCGTCAACAACGTGCTCGGCTATCGTCACTACTACGAAGAAGGGTTTGCAGGGGGATCCGGCTTCCTTGGTATCGCTGTCGCATTGGTCGGACGAAATCATCCCTTCGGTGTTATCCTCGCAGCTTTCCTGTTCGCAACGCTTTCGCAGGGCGGACTGGCAATTCACGCATTCGTGCCCAAGCAGATGGTCGACGTGCTGCAGGGTGTCGTGATCATTGCAGTCGCGATGTCGGTCCCTGAAGTACGGAGAATCCTCCTGAAAAACAGAAAGCCGGTGGCCGCATGAATCCATTTGGAATTCTGACCCAGATCCTGCGAATCTCAATTCCGTATCTGTTCGCAGCAGCAGGCGGTGTCGTTGCTGAACGCGCAGGCATCATCAGCCTCACACTCGAAGGCTTCATGCTCACCGGCGCATTTGCCGGTACGCTCGGCGCCTACTACAGCGGCAACCCGTGGGTAGGTGTGTTGTGCGCGCTCCTTGGCGGGCTTGTATTCGGAATGATTCACGCTGTTGCGAGCATCCGTTATCGCGCTGATCAGGTAGTGATGGGTGTGGCCATCAACCTGCTGGCCGTAGGCATGACCCGGTTTTTTCTGCTGCTTCTGTTCAAGAGCTCGTCCAACTCTCCGCGCGTCGTCGGTTTCGGCGGCGGATCGGCTTCGGGATTCGATAATCCCCTTCTCTGGCTCGGACTTCTCAGCGCGCCGGTTCTCGCGTGGGTGATCTACAAGACGCCGTACGGTTTGCGCGTGCGCGCAGTGGGCGAACATCCGGCCGCGGCAGAAACGCTCGGCGTTCGCGTGAAAGCCGTCCGATATGGAGCAGTTTGTCTGTCCGGAATGCTCGCAGCGCTCGGCGGTGTGTACCTCGCACTCGATCAACATCAGTTCACGAGTAACATGACTGCGGGTCGCGGCTTCATTGCAATCTCTGCTGTGATCTTTGGAAGATG
>JANLYJ010000460.1:0-9566 GCA_031365555.1 Gemmatimonadaceae bacterium
CTCGGCGAAGAGCTGGAAAAGTATCAGTGCAACCGCGACCAGCACGCAGAGCTAAAGGAATACGCCGACAAGATAGGAATCGATTTTTCATCGACAGCTCTGACTGCTCCTGACGTGGATTTCCTCGTGGAGCTCGGCGTGCCATTCCTCAAGATTGCATCGCAGGACACTGACAATCCGCATTTCATCAAGCACATCGCGGACAAGGGGCTGCCGACCATCCTTTCGACGGGACTGTCCAACTGGGCAGAGATCGATACTGCAGTCGAAGCGTTCAAGCCGGGGAACCTGGCGAACCTTTGCCTCATGCACGTCGTTGCGCTTTATCCGCCAGCTGACAACCTCATCAACCTGAGAAAGATGGGGACGATGCGTCAGACGTTCGGCGTGCCTATCGGGTACTCGGATCACAGCATTGGATTCGCTGTTCCGCTTGCTGCAGTTGCGCTTGGCGCAGTCGCAATCGAAAAGCATTTCACGCTCGACAAGAATCTGCCGGGCTGGGATCACAAGGTATCGGCAGATCCCGCAGACATGCGCATCATCTGCAGCGAATCGAAGAGAATTACAGCTGCGCTCGGTTCAGCGAATCCCGACCTGTCCGACGACGAGAAGCAGAAGGCAGAGCACTTCCGCCGCAGCGTTGTCACGACGAAGGCAATTAAGAAAGGTGATGTGCTCTCGATGGACAAGCTCACCTTCAAGCGTCCAGGCGTGGGAATCAAGGCGAACGAAATCAAGTATGTGGCAAACCGTGTCGCCAAAAATGATATTCCCGCAGATGAGATCATCAAGTGGGACGACCTCGTTTGAGACGTTTGGCTCTCTGGAATTTCCGGTAGTGCGGTGGGACATCTGGGTCGAGAGCTGGGGTTTGGGACATGTCACCAGGCAGATAAACCTGATTGACTACTGGCGCGCAGCACGCGGCGGGGATGGAGAGTTTCGGTTTTTCGTTGATGACAACGCTGGAACTCAGGCGGCCCTGAAAAGAGCCGGACATGATTTCGTCGTCCGGTCTGCGTCGCTCGATGATGCGTTCGCGAGCCTTGCAGGAGAATGGTCCGCTGATCGTCCCGACCTTTTCATTCTGGACACTGTAGCGCAGGACCAGATACCGGCCGCACGGAAGGTTTTGGACAATCGGGACGTTTTCAGCCTCGTCTTTATCGACGATCCCAAAGACCGTGATGTGGAGTGCGATTTACTCGTGAATGCATTGCCGCCGCTCACTCAATGGGCTCAACCGAAACTGGCTAGAGAAAAGGTTCGCGGAATCGAATACCTGATCCTGCCGACAGAGTTCGAAGATGTGCGCCGGTCGCAGCCGGCCAGGAATTTCGAGAGCTGTGACCGCGGAGTAGCATTTTTTGGCGGAAGCGACCCGCAGAATTTCAGCGATGTATTTCTCAGCGCTATTGCTCTGGAAAACTCAGTGAAGCACTGGACGCTTCTCGTTGGCCCTTCACACCCCGATGCAGACGGAATTGCAAAACGGATTGAAAAGCTCGAGTTACCGGTATCACTGGTGCGATATGTGAAAAGCATGGCTGCCGCTTTTGCCGATGCAGACATCGCAGCGCTGGCGGCAGGAAACACACTCTGGGAGGCAGCAGCGATTGGAGTTCCGACCATCGCAGTGAGTCACAATCCCATACAGGCGCAGAACGCAACGTACTTTGCAACGCATGCGGGCATTGCGGACGCTGGTCAATTGAAGGCTGATTCGGCACAGATGCTGAGCCAGGCTATTCGCGATGTTGCGGCAAGTCCGGAGAAGCGCCGGCGGATGTCGGAATCTCTGCGCCTGCTTGTGGATGCGCGGGGTGGAAAACGAATGGTGGAAATGATCGGAGCCGCGTTAAGAAACCGGGCGTCCGCGTGAGCGTAATTCGACGCGTAGTGTCCGGCCTGTTGGCCAGGTTGGGCTTCCGTCTAACACGCATTGGTCCGGCGGCACCGGCCATGCTCCCGGATATTGCGGAAGACGTAAAGACCGTGATCGCAGAGGCACGCGAGTTCACTATGACATCGCAGGAGCGGTTGAACGCGCTTTGCGAGGCCATTAGATACCTGGAACGCCGAGGCCTAAACGGTGCGGTGGTGGAATGCGGTGTCTGGCGGGGTGGAAGCATGCTCGCTGCGGCGCGCATGCTGCAGATCCTCGGAAATAGCTCGCGCGATCTTTTTCTGTTCGACACGTTCGCGGGAATGACTGAACCCGGGGACGCAGATGTGGCAATTGATGGTCGAACTGCGCGAGATCTGCTAGAGGCCGGTCAACGAAAGGAGGACGACGGCGTGTGGGCGTGGGCGTCGTTGGATGACGTGAAAGCTACAATGCGTCGATCGGGTTATCCGCTAGAACGAATTCATTTCGTTGAAGGAATGGTGGAAGAAACGATTCCCTCAAAAGCGCCAGAAGAAATCGCGCTTCTTCGCTTGGACACTGATTGGTTTGAATCGACCGCACACGAGTTGCGCCATCTTATTCCAAGGCTTGTGAATGGAGGTGTGCTAATCAGCGACGATTACGGGCACTGGCAAGGGGCGCGAAAAGCATTTGATGAGTTCTTCGCCACGTTTGACCCTCCAGTCCTTCTCAACAGGGTCGACTACACGGGCCGAATCGCGATCATAAGTCGCAGGTAAGTCTTTAGCCGTAGCACGCTTGGCTGCGGTCCCGCTAGATTTCAGGGCTACAAATGAAACCTCTTCCATTCGACCACCCCGAGATGCTGGCGAGGCTGGAACGCATTCTCGTTCCACCGACAATGCCAATTTCGGAAGCGGTCGATGTACTGGATCGGGGTGGCGCCGGCGTCCTTCTCGTTGTTGACGAGGATCGCAGACTGCTCGGCGTACTAACCGATGGGGACCATCGCAGGGGAATTCTGCGCAGTGTTCCGGCGGACGATCCCTGCATTAGCATTGCGACCCGAAATCCGGTCGTTGCGCCCTCCACGATTTCGGCCGAAGAAGCGCTGGAAATGATGGATCACAGCCGGCAGTTCATCGTAAACCAGCTTTCCCTGCTGGACGACGAAGGACGTGTAACCGGACTGGTGCTGCGGAGCGACCTGGTCAAGTCTGGCGACAGCGACGTCCACGCGATGGTCATGGCAGGCGGCTTCGGGATGCGCCTCAGACCCATGACAGCCGACACGCCCAAGCCAATGCTCTCGGTTGGTGATAAGCCGATAATGGCGCACATGCTTGGTCATCTCCGCGACGCGGGCATCAAGAATGTGAATGTCACTACTCACTATCGCCCCGAAAAAATCACGGAGTACTTCGGCGACGGAAGTGATTTCGGCCTCGCGATTAATTATGTGTCGGAAGAGCGGCCGCTTGGGACTGCCGGTGCGCTGAATCTCGTCAAGGCGCGGACCGAGCCGATGCTCGTCATCAACGGCGACATCCTGACTCGCGTGGATTTCGGTGCAATGATCGAGTACCACCGCGAGCACAAAGCGGACATGACGGTTGCTGTGCGGAAGTACGATGTTCCCGTTCCTTTCGGCGTCATCGAATGTGACGGCGCATATGTGACGAAGATTTCTGAGAAGCCGACGCTCAATTTCTTTGTAAATGCGGGGATTTATCTGCTCGAGCCGACAGTGCATCGATTCATCCCGCAGGGAGAGCGTTTCGACATGACAGACCTGATCGAAAAGCTTGTCGAGGCGGGACGCCCTGTTGCGAGTTTTCCCGTACACGAATACTGGCTGGACATTGGGCAGCACTCCGACTACGCGCGCGCCCAGAAGGAATTTTCCGAAGCGAGCGGTGAAGCAGTGAAGGCATGACCTTCGATTTTGGAATTGTCGGCGGCGGTATTGTCGGCCTCGCCACCGCGCGGGCGCTGAGCGAGAGAATGCCGGAAGCCCGGATTCTGGTGCTGGAAAAGGAAGGCTCTGTTGGCGGGCATCAGACTGGGCACAACAGCGGAGTCATTCACACGGGCATCTATTACAAGCCTGGCTCCCTGAAAGCCAAGCTCGCCGTGACAGGCAGCAAGAGCATGGTGGCATTCTGTGCACAGTATGGCATTCGCCACGAGATCTGCGGGAAGGTGATCGTTGCCACGACAGCCGCCGAAGTAGCGGGTCTGGATCGACTGATGAAACGCGCGGACGCCAATGGCGTTACCGCTGCGCGCATCGACGCGAAACAGCTCAGGGAGCTCGAACCTCACGCGAGCGGACTCGAGGCGATCCACGTTCCAGATGCAGGAATTGCAGACTATCCAGGTGTTGCAAGGGAGCTGGCCCGCCAGCTGGTGGAAAAGGGCGGGGAAGTTCGCACAAACTTCCCAGTAACGTCGATCCGTACCGCCGGGAATGAGAAGGTGATCACTTCGGCGGGCACTGAAGTTCGGGCGCGTTTTCTTGTAAATTGCGCAGGCCTCCAGAGTGACCGTATCGCGCGCATGGACGGGCTTGATCCCAAGGTGCGAATCGTCCCATTCAAGGGTGAGTACTACAACGTTATTCCCGGACGGCGAAACCTTGTTCGGAACCTCATTTATCCCGTTCCGAACCCGGATTTCCCCTTCCTCGGCGTACATTTTACCCGAATGGTGAGCGGGGAAATTCATGCGGGCCCAAACGCCGTGCTCAGTCTGGCGCGCGAAGGGTACAAACGCGCCGCACTGAACTGGGCAGACACCGGCAGCATCGTGAGCTATTCGGGATTCTGGAGGCTTGCGTCGGTACACTGGAAGGACGGAATGAAGGAGTTGGCACGGTCGGCCAGCAAGAATCAGTTTGTGAAAAGTCTTCGCACGCTGATTCCCGAAATCTCTGCTGATGACATTGTTACCGCCGTACCTGGCATCAGGGCACAGGCTGTAACGCCCGACGGCAATCTTTGCGATGATTTCGTGATGATTGACGGAGAGCAGTCGCTGCACGTTGTAAATGCGCCGTCGCCCGCCGCGACCGCATCACTGGAAATTGGACGCGTAATCGCAGAGCGAATTGAATGAAAGTTCTTGTAACTGGTGGCGCCGGCTACGTCGGCTCGATGCTCGTCCCAATGCTGCTCGAGAAGGGACACACTGTCCGGGTCGTTGACTGGCTGGCGCACGGTGGACAGTCACTGCTTCCTGTTTGGTCTCACCCGGGCTTTGAGTTTATCGGCGGTGACCTTCGCGATCCTGGCGTCGTTACAGCGGCCGTCAAGGATGTGAACGCTGTTGTTCACCTTGCCGCGATTGTCGGAGACCCCGCATGTGCACGCGACCCGGAGCTCGCGAAAAGTGTCAACGTTGGCGCTTCACTTTCGCTGATTGCAGCGGCAAAGGCAGCCGGGGTAGAGCGTCTCGTCTTTGCGTCCACGTGCAGCAACTACGGAAGGATGAAAGACCCTGAAGGGTTCGTAGACGAGAACGCAGACCTCGCGCCGGTTTCGCTATATGCAGAAACCAAAGTGGCAGTCGAGAACGCGGTGCTCGCGGCCGGAGAGGACAAAGGGATTTGCTCTACGGCGCTCCGCTGCGCAACTGTGTTTGGCGTTTCACCCCGCATGCGCTTCGATCTCACGGTCAACGAGTTCACGATGGAAATGATCTCGCGGAAGGAGATCAAGGTGTTCGGCGAGACCATGTGGCGTCCCTACATTCATGTCCGTGACATGGCGCGAGGGATCATAGCTGTACTTGAGGCACCGCGCGCGTCGGTAGCAGGCGAGGTATTCAATCTTGGCTCAACAGATCAGAACTACCAGAAGCAGCAGCTGGTAGATCTCATCAAGCCGCACGCGCCCGACGCCCGCGTGGAGTATGTGCACAAGGCCGAGGACCCCCGCGATTATCGCGTAACCTTCGCGAAGATCAAGGCGGCGCTTGGCTTTGAGACTACGCGATCGGTACCGGAAGGAATTCGCGAAGTGGCTGACCTGGTTCGGAGCGGCATCATCTCGGATTTCGCCGACTCTCGTTGGCGGAACTGAATCAGGGCGCAGGGGGGGGCGTGCGCGGTTTTCTGAGCCGGTATCTCCCTAAGCGCTTCAAACGGCTATATCGCGCGTTCCGCGGGATCGATGTGAACGGTGTGATGCTGGATCGAGTCGAGACGATGCGTTTGCGCTATCAACGCAGCAATCCAGTCGTTCCGACACTGAATCCAAAAAAAATCCTGTTCAACAGCCAGTTCGGATGGCCGTACGGAATAGTTGAATACACGCTTGCGGCGGCTATTCGTGAGCGCGGGAATGAAGTCATGATGGTTGCCTGCGGGGGACTGCCGAAATACTGCGAGCTCATGACTGCTGCGCAAACGAGACCGTCCTGCGATGTGTGTCATGCGAACGTAGCTCGAAATTTCGATGCATTTGGGCTGCCGCATATCGCTGCGAAGAACTATCTCACCGATTTGGATCGTGCGGAGGCGGAAGCCATCTCGCTTGGGGCCGCGCCGTCAGAACTTCGTGGGTTGAAAGATGACGGGGTACCAGTTGGTGAAATGGCATTTCGGAATCTCTTTCAATACATCAAGGGCTACCCATTTGATCTTACGGGGGAAATCGGCAGTGTATTTCGTGAGTGCTTGACCTCGGCGATCCTTGTTACTCGGGCCGCTGGGCGCATCCTTGACGATTTCCAGCCTGACATTGTATGCACGACGAACGGCAAGTTTCTACAGTGGGGACCCTTCGTGTATCAGGCCGTCAAGCGAAATATTCAGTTTGTGACGTGGGAGGACTATCAGATCACTCCTTCGGCGGTAACGTTCGCTAGTAACGAGCTTGCCCACGAGATGAGACACAACGAAGGATGGGGAAAAGAGCTTGAAAAACCACTTACGCCCGAAGAAGAGGCGCGAGTGCGAGCGCACTTTCGCTCATGGTCGCGCGGTGAAGTCACCACCTGGGCAGGGTATGCTCAGACTGCCACTGACGAAACCAAGGCGGTACGCGATCGGCTTAATGTGCGGGCGGGAAAACCGATCATTGCGATTTTTCCGAATCTCTCGTGGGACGCGTCATCTGTTGGTTTTGATACAGCGTTTTCAAGTATGTATGAATGGCTGTATGCGGTTGTTCGGTACGCCGCCGACCGACCAGATCTGGAATTTGTAATACGTGCTCATCCAGCCGAGGCGCGTTTACCCGATGCATATAAACCACCAGTTCCTGTATGCCAGGCGATTCGCCGATATTTTCTGGAGATTCCCTCCAACGTCCACTTGGTCGAAGCCGACGAAGCTATCAACAGCTACGCATTGGCGGGGATAGCAAGTGTGAGCATGGTGTACACATCAACGCTGGGCATTGAGCTTCCGTTGCGCGGAAAGCGACCTTGGGTTGCCGCCGGCGCGTATTACTCAGGCAAAGGATTCACGCGCGACATTGAGTCTGCCGAGCATATGTTTCAGCTTCTTGATGCCAACGAATTCGATAATGCGTTGACTTCGGAGGAGGTCGAACGCGCCGAGAGGATGGCCTACCTTATCCGCTTTCGCGGAGTTTTTGAATTCCCGCTCATGCCGAAAGCCGGGGAATTCAGCGCGAAGAGCTGGGCAGAGTTGGGTCCAAATGGTAACAGTGTGCTCGATACACTTTGTGAGCGCCTTCTCAATCACGATCAGTTCACCGATCTGGCCGGTGCACGTTGAATTTCGTGAAGCGCGTGTTGTCGGCTTTTACGCGGCGGATTCCTGTACGTCTCCGGAATCCAGTGGCGTGGGGTTCCTTCAAGCGCCCCGAGCCATTCAGCAGAAAATTCGGCTCCGATCGCGGTCTCGAGATCTGTCGGTTCTATATCGACGAATTCCTGCGTCAGTACAGCAGTGACATTCGCGGTCGCGTGCTTGAAATCGGCGATGCCCGCTACACCAAAGAGTTCGGTGGATCGCGAGTCAGTCAATCTGATGTCCTGCATGTCGCACCGGGCTATCCCGGTTCAACTGTAATCGCGGATCTGACCAAGGGAGACGGTCTCGAGTCTGACAGCTTCGACTGCATCATCCTTACCCAAACATTGAGTTTTATCTTCGATGTGCCGGCCGCAGTGAGAACCGTTCACCGTATTCTCAAGCCCAATGGTGTGGTGCTTGTAACGCTGCCGGGAATTTCCCAGATATCCCGGTACGATATGGATCGCTGGGGCGATTTCTGGCGGTTCACGACTGCGTCCGGGAAGAGGCTTTTCGAGACGTTCGGCGATGAGAACGTCACTGTTCGCGCACGCGGCAACGTCACGACTGCAGTGGGCTACCTGGCTGGTCTCGCGAGCGAAGATGTACCGGCCGAGGCACTGAAACGCGACGACGCCGACTATCAGCTGCTGATCACAGTGCGTGCGATCAAGCAGGGCGCGGATGCAAGAAGTTCACAGTGAGTCCGCTTGCTGATTCCATCCGCGGGTTGGTGCGGCGCTTTCTGCCGAATAAGCGCAATTCTCCCGGTCCCCGTGTACTGCTCTATCACAGGGTCTACTCGCCCGATCGGGATCCACAGCTGCTCTGCGTCTCCGAGGAAAATTTCTCGGCGCAGATGAACGTGATCGTCGCTAACTGCGATGTGTATCCTGTCCAGGATCTCCTCAATCTCGATCCTGCAAGCAGGGAATACAGTCGCGCAGTTGCAATCACTTTCGACGACGGCTACTTCGACAACCTCCAGTTCGCTGAGCCCATACTTCGGCGACACGCCTTGCCTGCGACAGTTTTCATAAGCTCTGGATTTGTTGATTCGCGCCGAGAGATGTGGTGGGACGAATTGGAACGTCTGCTGCTCGGTGACTTCCGTGCTCCCGATGATCGACTGGTTCTGGATGTACACGGTATCGAGCGAAGCTGGCAGATCGCGGGTGGAGCAGGGGACAGCTCGTGGAATGTCAGGTACCCGCCGGTGACGGGGGCGCAGCGTGCGTATCTCGAGCTTGCGGCAATTCTCAAGTGGCTCGAGCCCGCCCAGCGCACCTCGTTGCTCGATAAAATACGCGTGCAGCTCTCTGCTGAAGTATTCGTGAGAGATTCGCACCGCGGGATGAGCAGTGACGAGCTCAAAATGCTCGACTCTGGTGGCGTCATGGAGGTGGGTGGACATACCTGCGACCATGTGGCGCTTTCAGTTATGTCGCATGAAGTTCAGCAGGACCAGATCGAGCGGGACAAGACTGCGCTCGAGGCGCAGCTGGGTCATAAGGTCGCAGGCTTTGCGTACCCCTATGGTTCAGAAACGGAATGCGATCGGTCTACTATGGACATCGCGGCGAAGGCCGGCTACGACTTCGCATGCGTAAATATCCCGACGCCATTCGCAGCGCGCGAAAATAACTTTGCGATCCCGCGGCATCTGGTTCGCAACTGGTCTGCATCCGAGTTCCACAGGAACTACCGCGTGTGGCAGGGCACTGTAGCGTGAACATTCTTCAGGTCAACACTGCAGAACGCGGCGGTGGTGCGGCAGCCGTCGCGACATCGCTCAAGAGGAGTTACGCTGGCAAGGGACACCGGTCGTGGCTGGCTGTCGGCCGAAGGGCCAGCAGTGACCCGAATGTCTTTGAAGTCCCCAACGACCGAGCACGGGGACAGTGGCCGCGGTTCTGGAATAGCGCG
>JANLYJ010000466.1:0-9796 GCA_031365555.1 Gemmatimonadaceae bacterium
CTTTAGGCCAGCTGCTCCCGGCTTGGTAGTTCTTATGTTGTCCTTCCGACGCCTTATCTTTCAGAGATGCCCGACCCGATCTACCTCGACCACGCCGCCACCACCCCCGTTCGTCCGGAGGTGCTTGAAGCGATGCAGCCGTTCTATGGCCCGCGCTTCGGCAACCCGTCGAGTACCCATCGCTGGGGACGGGAGGCTCGGGCGGCGCTGGATGAGGCTCGTGAGCGTGTAGCCAACTGTCTTGGAGCACGGGCGGACGAGGTTTGTTTCACCTCAGGTGGCACCGAGGCGGACAACTTTGCGATTTTGGGCGTCTGGCGCTGTGCTCGCGACAAGGGCCGGAACGCAATCGTGTCCACGCCGATCGAGCACAAGGCGATTCTTGGTGCGGTGCACCAGGCGGTCAAGGAGGGTGCTGAAGAGCGATTGGTCGAGGTGGATTCGAACGGAACGGTTGTAGATGCATCGTTCGATTCGCTCGTCAGAGACGATGTCGCAGTCGTTTCGATCATGTGGGTCAACAACGAGATTGGAGTCATCCAGCCGATTCCTGAGATGGCGGTCAGAACGAAGGCGCGTGGTGCAGTGATGCACACGGACGCAGTCCAGGCCTTCGGAAAAATTGAAATAGATGCGTCGAAGCAGATGTTCGATCTGCTTTCGATTTCCGGTCACAAGTTCGGAACGCCGAAAGGGTTTGGTGCGCTGTACATCCGGCGCGGTACTGTGATTGAGCCGCTGCTTCACGGTGGAACGCAGGATCGCGGACGCAGACCCGGTACGGAGAATGTGGCAGCGGCAGTTGGCCTCGCACGCGCCGCCGAGCTCGCGGTTGCGGAGCGTGAGTCCGAATGTGCAAAGCTCCGCGAGATGCGCGACAGGCTGGAGAGTGCGCTTCTCGCCAGTATTCCCGACGCAGTGATTCATGGACGGGGCGCCAAACGTGCGCCGCACATAATGAACATCTCGGTTCCGGGAACCGACAGCGAGTCCCTCCTGATGGCGCTCGACCTGAAGGGCGTGGCAGCATCGGGCGGTTCGGCGTGCCAGAGTGGAAGTGTCGGTGCGTCACACGTGCTTTCGGCGATCGGAGTGAAGCCCGATCTCGCCAACGCGGCAATTCGCATGAGCCTCGGAACTTTGACGACGCCTGAGTGCATCGATCGTGTCGCGGAGCTTTTCCCGGCGCTGGTCGGTCGCGCTCGCGCCATGGCAAGCGCATGACGGTGCGCGAACGGGTACTCGTCGCCATGTCGGGCGGCGTTGATTCATCGGTAGCCGCTGCAATGCTCGTCGAGCAGGGATATGACGTAGTCGGCGCGACGATGAAGCTGTTCTGCCATGGCGAGGATGTTCCCGATCGACCATGCTGTTCACTCGACTCGGTGAACGATGCGCGGCGAGTGTGCGAACAGCTTGGCATCCCACACTACGTGCTGAACCTCGAAACACGGTTCGGGCACGACGTCGTAGACAACTTCGTTTCAGAGTATGAGCGTGGGCGCACTCCTATTCCATGCGTTCGCTGCAACACGTTTACAAAATTCCGTGATTTCCTTGCGAAGGCCGATGCGATAGACGCCCGGTGGATAGCAACAGGTCACTATGCAGTAGTACGCGACGGCGTGATGTATCGCGGCGAGGATGAGAACAAGGACCAAACCTATTTCCTCTGGGGAATCGACAAGGCCGTCCTGAGCCGCCTGCTCCTTCCCGTGGGCGGGATGACCAAGCCGCAGACGCGTGAGCTGGCGCGCAAGCTGGACCTTCGGCTGATCGCTGAGAAGCCAGAGAGTCAGGAAATTTGTTTCGTTCCCGATGGAAACTATGCACGGATCCTCGAGCAGAAACTTGGAAAGGATTCACCGGCACTTACACCGGGACCACTTGTGAACACGGCTGGTGTTCCGATCGGCGAGCACAACGGCTACGCTCGCTATACCATTGGCCAGCGGAAGGGATTGCCCGGCGGATTTGCCACACCGATGTACGTTGTTGGAATCCGGCCTGACGAAAGAGCAGTCGTGGTGGGAAGCCGCGAAGATTTACTCGGACAGGGTGTAGTCGCTCGCGAAGTTAACTGGCTGGGCCCCAAGGCGAGCATTGGCGACACAGTGCAGGTAAGAATCCGTCATCGCTCACGGCTGGCCGAAGGTGAGATCATACGTCTGGATGATGATGAGATCGAGGTCGCTCTCACAGAGCCCGTTTCTGCGATCACTCCGGGCCAGTCTCTTGTATTGTACGACGGTCCCCGCGTACTCGGCGGCGGATTCATCGAGAGTGCGCGCATGGCACGCAAACAGCTGCCGGTGCTGGCCGCGTAGACGCGGCTTTATCGCATCAGCGGGCGCGGATCTATTGGAGTGCCCTTCCACCATTTGGTCATGTCATCGTTTTGCGCGACGGCGAAATGGAGGTGCGGCCCAGCCGCGGCTGCATTTCCGGTGGACCCTACAAAACCAATCGTATCGCCTCGCGCGAGCGCCTGCCCCTCTTTGAGCGCCGGGTTGTAACTGTCGAGATGGCCGTACAGGTAGATGTAATGCCGCGTGGGATCCGCTGCATACGCTGTCAGGCCGCCCGGGACACTATTGTGAAGCTTCAGGAGTGTTCCGGCTTCAACAGACAACACCGGAGTTCCGCGCGGCGCCATGATGTCGAGAGCATTGTGGGTTCGCTCTCCCCGCTTGTCGTGAAAGCTGTCGACCAGCTGTTCCCACTTTACGCCGGGGACGGGAATGAGCAGATGCCGCATTTCGGATTCGACGGGCGCAGCTGGAGCGGGTTCTGCGGGCACTGCTGAATCAGTTGGCGTCGCGACTGCTGCAGGTGGCAGGTAGACCACTGTGTCGGGTACAATCGAAATTTTGGGCGGCTCAGGTTCAGACGGTGAGCACGCGACCAGGACGACCGCAAACAGAAAACCCCAGGCCCGCTTCCTAATACTTCATCCCGCCAGCTTCGGCAAAATCCTTCATCATCTTTTCCTGTTCAGGAGTGAGAGTATCCGGAACTGAAATCTCGACTTCCACAATCAGGTCTCCGGTCTTCCCGCCCTTCTTTATTCCCTGCCCTCTCACGCGAAACCTTTTGCCGGATGCCGTGCTTGGTGGAATCTTCAGCGCAACTTTTTTTCCGTCCAGAGTGTTCACGTTGATTTTGGATCCGAGTGTCGCCTGGGCAATGTTCAGGGGAACCGTTGCAATTACGTCGAGCCCGTCGCGCTTGTAAAACTTGTCGGCCTTCACGGTAAAGTTGATGATCAGATCGCCTGGTGGGCCGTTTGATGCGCCTTTTCCACCCTGACCCTTCAGCCGGATCTTGGATCCTGTGTCTACGCCTTCCGGAACGTTCACGATGATTTTCTTCCGCGCGCGTACCTCGCCTGTTCCGGCGCATGCAGGACACTTTTGCGATGGAACCTGACCGCGGCCAATGCAAACGGGACAGGGCCGGTTGACTGCAAATCCTCCCTGACCGAATGACACCACGCCGCGGCCGGAACACTCCGGGCAAATCCTGATGGATGCGCCAGGCGCAGCACCATTTCCGTGACAGGCGGAGCACTCCTCATTCACCTCGAGTTCGATCGGAACCTTTCCACCGCGTGCAGCAGTGCGGAATGGAATCTCGAGATTGGTCTCGACGCTCTGGCCGCGCTGCGGACCTGAAGGTTTGGCACCGGCACCTGTGCGTGCGCCGCCGCCACCGAACATCGAGCTAAACAGGTCTCCAAGACCACCAAGACCGCCGATGTCGAATTCCTGGAAATTGACATTCTGCGCTCCGCCACCGTACCCGCCGCCCGACGGACGTGACCCACGCCCACCACCAAAGCCACCGAAGTCGAACGCCCCAAGGCGGCTCATCTCGTCGTGCTGCTTCCGCTTCACCGGATCACCGAGAATGTTATTCGCCTCGGATATTTCCTTGAACTTTTCTGCAGCTTTCGGATCACTCGCATTCGCATCAGGGTGGTACTGCTTCGCGAGCTTGCGATACGCCTTCTTGATTTCGTCCTGGGTGGCAGTCGAGCTGACACCCAGAACCGCGTAGAAATCCTTTCCCTTCGCCATTGTCAGCTAGTGGTTAGCTGTTCCACTGCTTTACTACGACGCGGGCTGGTCGCAGCAACTGCCCCTTGAACAGGTATCCAAGCTGATACACGCGTGCGACCATGTGATCGTCTTCCTTCGCGATCGCAGGTTCCGTTGCAACTGCTTCATGCAATGCGGGATCGAAATTCTGGTCCACTGGATTGATTATCTCGAGACCAGCGCTGCCCAGAATCTTGGCGAGTTTTTTTTCGACCATCTCGACACCCTGCACCAATGTCGCAGAATCGGTCACTGAAGGATCTACATGCGCAAAACGCGCAATGTCATCCAGCGGATCGATAATCTGCTTTACCAGATCGGCTTGACCCCGCGACTCGGCTTCCTGTTTTTCACGGGCAGTGCGCTTACGGTAATTATCGTATTCGGCCGCGAGTCTCAGGTATCGCTCCCGCTCAACTTCCGCAGGATCGCTCTGGACCGGAGTCTCTACCGACGGCGACTCTTCCGCGCCATCTGCTGCTGCGCTGGATACGTCGCCGGAATCAGTATCCGTCGCGCCCGCGCCGCGCTCGAACGCGTCAACGGAATCCAGGACTTCTTCCTCAGCCTGCTGCTTCTGTTTGGGCTTTTTATCACTCATGTCAGTAACCTAATCAGTTTGAAATTGCCGTCTAATCATTGCGAGCGCGGCCTGCGCCGCGCGGTGCCGTATCTCCGTTCTGTCACCACCAAACACGAAGGACTTGACGCGCGGGCCTGGGCCTTCAACAGCGATCCATACAAGCCCTACGGGCTTATCCTCGCTGCCGCCCCCCGGTCCAGCGATACCCGTAATGCCTACTGCCACCTCTGTTCCGAATTTTCGCGCAGCACCCCGGGCCATCGCTGTCGCCGTGGATTCTGACACCGCACCGAACTGTGCAATTTCCCGCTCATCCACACCAAGCTCGGCGGTCTTGACGGTGTTGTCGTATGCAATGACACCTCCAACAAACACGTCGCTCGACCCAGGAATGTCCGTCAACCGGACGCCAAGAAGGCCCCCCGTGCAGCTTTCCGCAACAGCAATCCGGAGCTTTCGGGACCGACATTCCTCCAGCACTACGGCCGCGAAATCAGTGTCTCCCTCACCATATACATATCGTTCTATGGGGGCTCGAAGTTTCATGGCGGCCGCGCGCAGCCTGGAATCGGCAACAGCATCAGCGGCCCTCACTGTAAGGCGAAGATCGACACCATCAAAGCCGGGGAGGAATGCAAGTCGAATATCGCCGAGGCCGGATGCTGGCTCCGCAATCATTTCCGCGAGCGTCGATTCAGGCAAGCCATTTGTCCGGAGTGTGAGCGATCGCACAACGCCCGTTCCGCCGGCTTTCGCCTTGAGTCTCGGGAGCAGTTCCTCGGCGAGTATGCCTCTCATCTCGCGGGGTACGCCCGGGAGCATTGCTACCCAGCGCTTGTCCTGATCCTCGAGCCAAAGACCCGGTGCGGTGCCATACCTGTTCGTCAGAATTTCAGCGCCCGTCGGGATCTCCGCCTGACTGCGATTTGAATTGGGCAGGTCACCTGGCAGTCCGCGAGCTTTCCACCTTTTCCGAAGTGATTCGAGCAGGTCGTCCCGCAGTTCGATTCCGCGACCAAAAATCGCGGCGATGGCAGGCTTGGTAATGTCGTCGCTCGTTGGACCCAGACCGCCGGTAGTGATCACTGCACCGGTTCGACCCAGGGCGTCGGTCACGGCAGAAGTTATTTGTGCTGCATCGTCGCCAACGCTGGTGCGACGTATTACCTGGATACCAAGCGCCGCCAGCTCTTTTGCAAGGTGCGCGCTGTTTGTGTCGATGGTAAATCCAAGCAGCAGCTCGTCGCCGATTGTAACGAGCTCGATCTGCACTTCTTAACGGGTTAGGACGTAACCGTAACGGCGCATATACAGCCAGAGTGAATACAATGTGAGGAACAGCGCTCCAATCATTGTGACAACGCCGACAGTCCCATTGAAATTCGCAAAAGCATTCCAGGCAGAGCCGCGCCACCCGCGTTCAGCCGCCATCGTTGCAGCGAAGAACCAGAAGAAAGCAGATCCCACCCAGGTGCACTGAAAACCCGTTTTCCATTTTGCAGGGCCGATCGCCGAAATGACCACGCCCTTTCGCGCGGCAAACTGGCGAAAGATTGTCATGAATACTTCGCGTCCAATCACGATAGCCACGATCCACCAGCTCAAGCCAACTTCACCAACCGGAGTGACGAATTTATATGCTCCGTGCAGCTCGTCGGAAAATGGTCCGCGACCGGCCGGGGCCATCAGCACGTACATCGGAATGAGTGTCGCAAATAGCAGGAGCTTGTCCGCGAGCGGATCGAGCATCTTCCCAAGATCAGTAACAAGGTTGCGCGCGCGCGCCAGCTTGCCGTCGTAGTAATCGGTGACCGCGACGACGACATAGAGCACGAAAGCGCCGAGCCGCACGGCTCCGGACGGAATGAATGGCAGGGTGGCGATGAATGGGGTGCTGAGGATCCGCCCCGCCGTGATCGCGTTTGGGAGATTCACTAGGCGAGCGCCTTTAGCACGCGTTTGCTCACTGCCTTCAACGTGTCGAACACGCCTTCACCGCTGATTGCAACTGCCTCGAAGTAAGGAGCGCGCTCCACCCACTCACCAGTTGGAAGCTGGTCAACGAGATTCTCTCCTGCGTGATAGGGATCAGGAGCGACCCGCTGCATAGCTGCGTCCATGACTTCCCATCCGGGATTCAGCGCCGCCTGGAGTTCCTTGATGGACCCGGCATTGGGCAGGTCGCGCTTGTTGTACTGGACTACGAATGGAATTTTAGTGAGATCGTAACCGTACTCGGCCATGTTGTCATAAAGATTCTGCATGGACTCGATGTTTGCTTCCATCCGCTCCACCTGGGAATCAGCAACAAAAACAATCCCGTCAACATTTTTCAGTATCAGCTTGCGACTCGCGTTGTAGTAAACCTGACCGGGAACAGTATAGAGATGGAAACGGGTCTTGAAGCCGCGTATGGTCCCGAGGTCGACAGGCAGAAAATCAAAGAACAGAGTTCGTTCCGTCTCGGTTGCGAGTGAAATAAGCTTGCCGCGAGTATCCGGCTTCACCTTGCCGTAGATGTTCTCGAGGTTGGTCGTCTTTCCGCCGAGGCCCGGGCCGTAATAAACGATTTTGCAGTTTATTTCGCGGGATGCGTAGTTGATCATCGACATTGGTCTCTTACCTCAGGAAAAGAGACTGTCGATTTCTTTCTATGTCGATCTTGGTCGGCGACCAGGTAGCAGATGCCATTATTACTCGGTGATGTTGGCTTCGATTCGCTCGAGCACTTTTGCGCCGCGATGACGCAGCAGCGGATTGCGCTCCCACCCAATGTACTCCCTGAGAATCCTGACGCTTTCAACGGTGGGCTTCGCCCTCAAATATCCCAGCGCAGCCACCCTGCGGACAGCGCTTTTGTTGAAAAGGTCACGTCTGTACTGGCGCTGCAGCGTCGTCCAGACAATTGCGCCACAGGCAGCTCCACTCAAAAATCCCAGTGCAGCAGCTCGTGACCTTTTTCTCTCGCTCACATCGCCCGCCTTGCAGATAGTGCCTGTGCAATAGTGACTCCGTCAGCGTATTCCAGGTCACCACCCACAGGAAGTCCACGCGCGATACGTGAAACAGTGAGCGGATAGTTGGAAAGCTTGCGCTGGACATAGAGAGCCGTTGCCTCGCCTTCGATGCTCGGGTTCGTGGCAATGATAACTTCGCGAACTTCTCCCGCTGCGACCCGGCTCTCGAGCTGCGGAATATTGAGATCGTCAGGTCCCACGCCATCCAGTGGCGACAGCCGTCCACCAAGTACGTGGTACATGCCCCTGAATTCTCCTGCCCGCTCTATGGCTCCAATGTCAGAGGCTTCCTCGACCGCACAGATGATCGCAGTGTCGCGCCGCTTGTCGGCGCAGATGACGCAAAGCTCGTCTTCCGTGAGGTTGAAACAGCGTGTGCATGGCTTGATGCGCGTCGAGAGAACCGTCAGCGCATCTGCAAGGCGGCGACTCTGGTCGGGTGCCTGCTTGAGCAGGTGATAGGTCAGGCGCAGCGCAGTCTTTCTTCCGATTCCAGGAAGACGGGACAACTCGAGCGCGAGATCATCTATCGCGGACATCTAGAAAGGCAGCTTGAATGGAAGGTTCAGTCCGCCGGTCACGTCGGCCATCTTCACCTTCGCCAGGTCTTCCGCTTTTCGCTGTACGTCCCGCGCGGCTACCATGATCAGATCCTCGAGCATCGCAACATCGGACGGGTTTACCACGCTTGGATCTATTTTTACGCGTGAGATCTGCCCCTTTCCGTCAGCTTCAACGGTCACCATTCCGCTTCCGGAACTCGATGAGACTGTCGTTTTCTCGAGGTCGTCCTGTACCTGTTTCAGGCGCGACTGCATCTGCTGCGCCTGCTCGAACATTTTCATGAAGTCCGGCATAAGCTCCGATTTTGAAACGGAAATTTAGCGTCCGGGAAGCGGAACCGTTATCGACTGAAGCGACTAATCCAGAAGCTCGAGATCGAGTTCATCGATAGCCTTGCTCAGGAGGGGATCCTTGGCCCTGAGGGCCGTAATTTTTTCCGCGCGAAGGGCCTCCGCGCTGAGCCGTGTTCGCGCTCCATCACTCGCTGTGTCAGCCATCAACTTCTTCATGTCATTGAGCTTCGCCGCGCGTGCAGGAGCCAGGTCATCAGGAACAGTGATCTTCAATGGAGCCGCTGGCTGTTCCACCTCAGCAGCCGGCTTCGTGCGTACAGGAGCTTCTGCCGAGCGCGGGGACGTTACCTGCCGACTCCCTGTCTCACGCGCTGTATTTTCACCGCTATTACCCTCTCCCCCGCCGCCGCCCCCGATTTTCCGGAGCACCTCCTCGATCGACACTGTGCGGTCGAGCAGGGCGAAGCGAACAAGAAGCATCTCGATCAGCATCTGCTGCTGTCCGCTCTTACGAAAGCGCGGCTCCAGCTCCGCGACCGCCGTCAGCATTCGCAGCAGATCGCCGGGGTTGAACTCGTTCTTGTTTGCCTCGAGCGCCTCGGCTGCCGTCGGCGAAACGCCTTCTGCCTTTCCGCCGAGCGTAATTGAGAGCTGAGCGCGAACCATGTCGGCAAGACCCGTGAGGAAAACGCCGAAATCGACGCCCGCGTCCGCGAGCCTGGCAACAACAGAAAAGACATCACCCGCGCGTCGGTCGGCGATAAGCCGGAGAACCGCGAGAAATTCATCCTCTGCAACAAGACCGAGTGCATCGCGCACTCTGACTGCCGTGACCGACCCTCCGCCAACCGACAACACCTGGTCGGTGAGACTAAGAGCATCGCGCATCGACCCGTCGGCTGCACGCGCAAGCATAGCCAGCGCATCCGGGGCGGCTTCGATGCCCTCCTCGGCCAGCACCTGCTTCAGGCGAATGGTTATATCAGCAGCACCTATGCGCTTAAGATCAAAGCGCTGAAGGCGGCTGAGAACCGGCGCGGCCGTCTGGGCAATTTTCTGCGGCTCGGTGGTAGCGAAGACAAACACAACCCGCGGTGGCGGCTCCTCGAGAATTTTCAGGAGCGCATTCCATGCTTCACGAGTGAGCATGTGGGCTTCGTCTACTATATAAACCTTGTACCGGTCATCACCCGTGGGCGCATACATCGCGCGCTCCCGCAGGTCGCGCGCATCGTCTAC
>JANLYJ010000473.1:0-2101 GCA_031365555.1 Gemmatimonadaceae bacterium
GTAGACGACACCAATCAGTTCGCTCAACGCTTCGATAGCTGCGCGAACGTGGGTTGCGGCTACGGAGGCCGGCAGCATTTTGCCGCGCCACGCGTCGAGAAAGTGGCTTACTTCGGAGCATGCCTCGCTCACGGCTGCACGATGGCGCGCTCGCGTGAGCACTGGCGCATCCATCTCCGGCAGTCCGCGATCGCCTGCCAATCGCTCTTCGATCATGCGGAGCAGGTCGGCGAGACCTTCCCCGGTTCGCGCGCTCACTGAGATATCGGCAATTCCCGAAGCATTGGCCGTCGGTAGATCACACTTCGTTGCGACGATGATGACTGGAGCGCTCGAACGCGCGCGAAGGTTCTCCACCGACGCGGCCGATTCCATCGAGTCCACACAAACCAGCACGATTGCGGCACGCTCCAGGTAGCGGGATGACCTTTCGATCCCAAGCAGTTCCACTTGATCGGTTGTGTCCCGAATTCCCGCGGTATCTACGAGTCGCAAAGGCCAGCCTGGAAGATCCAGAATTGCCTCGATGGCATCACGCGTTGTGCCTGGCACTTCCGTCACGATGGCCCGCGCCTCTCCGAGCAGCGCATTGAACAGGGAGGATTTTCCCACGTTTGGCGCGCCGGCGAGCACAACGAGTACTCCCTCGTGCACGAGTGCTCCGTGCTCGCCCGTCGTCAAAAGTCCGTTGAGCGCCATGAGTAGCTCTTCTGCCACCCCGATGATTCGCTCACGTGGTATCGGTCCGTCATCCTCTTCCGGAAAGTCGATATCGTATGCAAGCAGCGCCTCCAGTGACAAGAGGCTCGCCCGCAGGGCTTCGACGCGTCGGGAGAGACCACCATCGAGTTGGCGCAACGCAAGCTGATGAGCCGCTGAGCTGCGTGCTTCGATGAGGTCGCCAATCGCCTCCGCCTGTAGCAGATCCAGCTTCCCGTTGAGCACGGCGCGCCGGGTGAATTCTCCCGGCTCAGCTTGTCGCGCTCCAGCATGAATTGCTGCCGCAACGACGGCTGTCGGCACCGCCAGTCCACCGTGCGTGCTGATCTCGAGGAGATCCTCGCCCGTAAATGAATGTGGTGCGATGAAGAGTGTTGCGAGGGCTTCATCGATCGAAGACCCATCGGCAGAACGCACGATACACCGTGTCACGCGACGTGGCGTGGCGGGTACAGGTTCCAGCAGTAGCCCCGCCAGCTGTCGGACTGAGGCACCGCTCAAGCGAATTGTCGCGAGTGCCCCACGCCCATTTGCCGTCGCAATAGCGACAATCGTCCGCTCATCTCCAAGTACGGCGACGCCGGGCATGCTCATGCTGGCTTCACCCGACGAAAGACAGAGCCGTCGACGTGAAGAGATTCACCCGGTTCCACGACATGTACGTTCTCTCGGCCCGCATACGTCTCCAGACGCTTCCGAAGTCGGTTGATTGCGTCATACGCTGTCGCAGTCACATGACGAAAGGTGCCCCAGTGGTAGGGAAGCATCGCGCGCGCCCGCAGCGTCTCGAACAGTGATAGTGCATCGTCACCAGTCAGGTGACCACGGCGAAACCCTGGTTTCCATGGTGGTGCCCAACCGATTGGAAGAAGTGCGACGTCCAGTTGTCGGTTGACTCTCCACAAAACTCTGTCTACCAGGTGATGCGTTGTATCTGTTAGAGCCGTATCGCCGGCAAAGAACGCACTCTCGGCGTTTGTCTCGAGCAGATACATGTTCGTTGCGCTGCGCCAACGATCGAATCCATATCGATTTCCCTGATGGGTCGCCCGGCCAGCATGGATGCGTAAGGTGCCAAGGTTTATCGACTCGCCGTCATCGATCGGCACTGCATGGCTGTAGCCTTTCTCCACGAGCCACTTGGCGACCGTGCTTGGTGCGTAGAGCGGAATGGTTCGCGGTAGCTGATTGAGTGTCTTGAAGGAAAGATGATCCGCATGCGCGTGCGTGAGCAGGAGTGCGTCGAGCGGTGGTAATGCGTTCAAGGCGATACCAGGAGCAGTAACACGAGGAAGCAAACGGCCCAGTGAAGATTCGAAATTCGGATCTGTCAGGATCCGAACTCCGTTGATCTCCAGCAGCAGCGTTGCGTGGCCGATGT
>JANLYJ010000497.1:0-2576 GCA_031365555.1 Gemmatimonadaceae bacterium
CTTTGTCTTTAGGAGTGGTGACGCGCTGTACCATCGCACGCCATTTGGAAAGATCAGGCGCTCTGCGTCCGAGAAGTCCAAGGCGATGCATCACGCGCTCATCGAGACCCTGCTCGTGGAAAACCAGAGGAATCTCATAGATGCTGGGTACGTCGGGACTTTCGATGACTGCACCGAATTCCACGTTACAGAAGAGAGCGATTTTCCGCTTGACGTCTTCCGAGAGTGGACGCTCCGTGCGGCAGATGAGAATGTCGGGCTGGATACCGATTTCCATCAGGTCCCGCACCGAATGCTGCGTCGGCTTTGTTTTTACTTCCCCGGCAGCACTGATATACGGAACCAGGGTGAGGTGAATGAAGATCGCGTTCTCGCGTCCGATCTCGTGACGGAACTGCCGGATCGATTCGAGGAATGGAAGTGACTCGATGTCACCAACAGTCCCACCGATTTCAACGATTACCACGTCGCTCTCCGGGCCGACGCGCTTCATCGCATTCTTGATTTCATCGGTGACGTGCGGAATTACCTGAACTGTCGAGCCGAGGTATTCGCCGCGGCGCTCTTTGGTAATCACGTTCAGGTAGATGCGACCTGTTGTGACATTGTTCGCCTGTGCCAGAGCGCGATCGATGAACCTCTCGTAGTGGCCAAGGTCAAGATCCGTTTCTGCGCCATCATCAGTGACATAGACCTCACCGTGCTGAAATGGCGACATCGTTCCCGGATCGACATTCAGGTACGGATCGAACTTCATGATCGTCACGCGCATTCCGCGCTCGACGAGCAGTCGTCCGAGCGAGGCAGCAGCTATGCCTTTTCCAAGCGACGAAACAACGCCGCCCGTTACGAAGATGTACCTGGTTTGCTGCGTGCCCTGTGGCTGCATGAGTTTACCGTCCGGCAATGTATGCGTCCCACCGCGCGTTGGCGCGCAGCAGGTCTTCCTCTGTGTCTATCCCACTTGCTGCAGGCTCATCGACGACGGCAATTCCCATTGGAATTCCGGCGGCAAGCGGTCGCAGCTGCTCGAGTTTTTCAATCAGCTCCAGCGGATGCGGCGGGAGCGCAACCCACTTCCTGAGAGCCTCGCGCGAATAGGCATAAACGCCGAGGTGGTGGAGAGCCCGCTGCATCCTGATTTCTGCTTCAGCGGGGTCCCGCAGGAACGGTATTCCCGCTCTCGAAAAGTACATGGCGCGACCATCGTCCGCGGCAACTGCCTTGACTACGCTCGGAGCGTCCATGGAGTCTGGCGATGCATGGACAGCTGCGGTACCCAACGGAAATTTTCCACTCGAGACAAGCTCCGCTGCACCCAGTACTGCGCCGGCTCCAATGAAGGGCTCATCACCCTGAACGTTTACAATCGTTTCGAATGAGGCAAACTCGGCCATTTCGGCGACCTCGGCGACGCGTTCGGTACCGGAAGTGTGGTGCGATCCGGTCATCACGCACTCAGCACCTGCATCCCTGACGATGCGTGCGACGGAATCATCATCGGTGGCTACGACGCAGCGATCTGCGACGCGCATTTCAGCGAGGCGCTGCCAGACACGGACGATGAGGGGGAGACCAGCGAGGAGGCGGAGGGGCTTTCCGGGGAGCCGAACTGCGGCGAGGCGCGCTGGAATTACTACTAGCGTCCTCACCCTGAAACCGATTTTCTGTGGCCGGGCTCGAAGGTCACGTTCCTGAATATAGCAGAAAATCCACTAAGGAGAGAGAGATAAACCGATGGAAAAAGCTGATTTTTTAGAGGACGGATCGATCGAGTATTCAGCCCGGAGGAATCGCACGCCAATCATTGGCGTGATGTTCTGTACGAGCGCAGGCAGCTTGCCAATTCCCGCGGCACCAGCAGCGTATCGCAGGCCGATGTATGGGCTGCCGACGACTGGAAGCATGATCTGGTGGATTGGCACCAGGTAAAGACCCGAGACATAGAACAGCTTGTCGCCTCCCTGCTCGAGCAGCTTCATCGTCGCAATGGTCCCGGATCCGCCGAGATATGCAAAGCGCTGTGGTGGAGCGATGCCATTGCCCGTGCCTACCCAGTGAAGCTGGAATTCGAAACTGTGATCCATCAGCGCTGGAAACATGGACCGCACATCTACCGTGACCTGACGGAAGTTCGAATTACTGGAAGGGCCATTCTCAATTGATGCCGAATGGTCGAAGGCGGCTTCGACCCTGGCAGTGCCCTTGATCGCGACCTTGTCCTTCTCCCAGTCGAGATTCGATTCCAGAATTGCAGAAGCGAGCGTTCCCTTTCGAACAGCAGGGTTTGGCCGCTTCATTTTCTCATCCGAGCTCCGCCCGAACACGCTCCACGGACTTTTTGGAGGAGGTGTACGCGAGCCAGTAGACCATGCGTGCTCACTCTGCACACCAATCGACGGCTCTATGGAACCATGAGTTATATCGATCCGGCGACCCAGGGTAAGGCGGACCTGGTCGGCGCGATAATAGTTCCTCGAATCAGATCCGACCCCAAGACTTGCGGCGGAGTTTAGTGCGTCGCCCCTTATCCATTTGTCGTTGCTGAAAGTGCCTCTCCCGCCCTCCGCAAGAAT